>JALWON010000346.1 GCA_027083475.1 Sulfurimonas sp. | reverse complement strand
CCAAATAGATTGTTCTTGAGAAAAAGGCCTGTTTTTCCAAAGAAAAAAACGGGAGGGTAGAGACTCTTTGTATTTTTGTTTGAAAGAAAGATAGAGAATAAGAGGAAGTGCTATAAAATATAGCACCACACTCAGGAGATAGTAAAAAGCACTAAATGGCTTCAAGCCCTACTCTTCAGTCGCTTGCATAAAAAGAATACGACCACAGTGTGGACAGTTTGTTATATCTTCCCCACGAATGACATCAGAATATACTTTATCACTTAAAAGCATATGGCATCCCATACATGCCTGATCTTCAACAGGCACTACTGTTGTATTTTTTGCCCAACGACGAATTTTTTGGTAAAATGCCAAGCCTTTTTGATTCACATCACTTAAAAGCTTCTCTTTTTCAATAAATACATTTTCACGTTCTTTATTGATAACTTCTAACTTTGCATCTACATCTGCTTTCACACTTTCAAGGTTTGCTTTGAGTTCAACAAGTGATGCCTGTGCTGCTTCAATTTGCTCTTTTTTCGTTTCAATAATTTTTTCAAGTCTTTGAATCTCTTCATTGGCAAAAGTTACTTGCTCTTTTGCAATCTCTTCTTCAAGTTGCAGAGACTTCATCTCTCTTTCAGTTTTGACTTCACCGCTTTTTTTAGAATTTTCCTCTAGTTTTTGAGAAAGTTCTGCGAGGTGGAGTTCATTTTTTGATTTTTTAATCTCTTCTGCTTTAATTTCATTATTCAAATTCTCAATATCTGATTCAATACTTTGCGTTTTTGCTAAAGCTGCTTCATAATTATAATTTGCTTCTTCAATCTGAGGTTCAAATGCATCAATATTTTTATCAATTTGTGCGAGGTCTATAAGTTGTTGTAAGTGCTTGTTCATTGTACTCCCTTGAGCTTAAGTAATATAAGAATGATTACTTTATATATGTGAATGGATTTTCTGATGATGCAATTATAACTTTTAAACCTAAATTTTTCAAATGTTTTTCTAAAATTTGTGCAAAATAGTGCTCACTCTCAAAATGTCCAATGTCAATTAATGACATATTCATACTCTTTGCTTCCATTGCATCATGGTATTTTATATCACCGGTTAAAAAACAATCGGCATCTATACTTCGCATCAAAGAGCAGCCAGAACCTGTTGTTAAGGCCACTTTTTTCACATTTTGTTTTGTTTTGACACCTTTGACACACTCTAAGCTTAAACACTTGGCAACTCTTTTTGCAAATACTTCATACGCTTCATCCACCTCAAAATATGCGACAAAACCCTCTTTTTTTATAATGTTAAAACCTAAAACTTCCGTTGCGACATATGCATTCAAATGGGTTTGATCAAAATTGGTATGCATAGCGATATTGGCAATATTTTTTTGAACCATCTTTTGCAATAAATTTGCAGGATACTTCTCAAATGCCAACTGTTTTAAACCTGAAAAGATAAGCGGATGATGGGTAATTAACAATGTATTTTCTTCTAATGCATCTATTAGTTTTTCATCAACATCTATACTGAGTGCAATTGTTGAAACCTCTTGATCCATCGCACCGACAATGAGACCTGAGTTATCCCATTTTTCTTGTAAATCAAAAGGAGAGAGTGCATCTAAATATGCATAAACTTCAGCAATTGTCATTTAGGCTTCTTTCAAGCTTTCATCAAGAGCAACTGCTAAATTTCGCATATTTTGTGCTTTTTGAGTATCGCCCATGCGTTTGTAAATTTTTTCCATTTCCAAATAAGCAAAAGGGTTTTGATTGTCTATCTCTATAGAGTCAAGTAAATACTCTAAAGCCTCTTCATCCCTTCTTTGCAGTGAGAGTGTATAACCCATTTTAAAAAGTACTTCTGCGTTATTGGCCTCTTTGAGATTGGCTTCACTGTAGATAGCGAGTGCCTTTTGCAAATCCCCCTTCTCTCTCTCTTCATCTGCCTTTTCAATCAAAGTAGTCGCATCAAAAGTTGAAAAACTCTCTGCTGAGCGTGGAGGTTTTCCCTCATCTGTAGGCTCTTCAAGTGTTTGAATATGTTCATATATCTTATATGCGAAAAAAGCCGAAGCTCCTAACATCAGTAGTTGCATAATTGTCATCTGTTTTCTCCATAGAAATTTTTATTTAATAATTTGATAAGTTGAAGCGGGTCTACTTGGACGCCACCTACTCTAGCACTAAAATGTAAATGTGGTCCTGTAATGCGGCCTGTTGCTCCTGAGAGTCCAATCACCTGCCCTTTTTTTACCATCTCACCCACTTTAACCTTGAACTGACTTAAATGATAGTAACAAGTATAAATCCCCTCTCCATGATCGATAATAATCGAGTTCCCTGCATAAAATCTATTTTGTGCAAGAACTACTTTGCCATCATTACTCGCCACAATAGGTGTTCCTATTTTTGCCCGAAAATCTGTTCCGCTATGATACCCTTTTAAGGTATCATTATAGACACGAGCCTTCCCAAAATCACTCGTTATTTTACTTGTAAGTGGCACAATATAAGCTGATGAGACATAATTTTTTGGTGTTGCATGTCCATAAATTTTCATCGCCTGAGCATACTCTTTTGCTGTTCTTTTTCTCACTGCTTTACTTGTTGGATTGACTTTTGATTTTGCAACATGAATCGTCTCTTTTGCATACTGCCCATCAACCACATGAATTGTAAACTCTTTTTTCTTCTGTTGTTTATCTTGCAGGTAGAGCAATGCAACATGATGCACAGCTGGTTTATTATAATAACTCTCTGGCAAAAGCACATACATTTTTGTTTTATCGGTAGGATGATGAAAAACACTGTACTTGCGTTTTCCATCCACGAGTTTTTGGTACTCTACCCCTTTTACTTTCTCTAAAAGTAAAATAGCAGTTCGTCCATTGGCAATACGCACATTCTCTGTCTCTAAAGTAAACGCACCCAAAGAACTCACAAAGAAAAAAATGAGAAACAAAAAAGGCATTAGTAATCTTTCATCGCACGAGCAATGTCTCTTTTTTGATCTTTGGCTTTGAGGTCTTGGCGTTTGTCATGGAGTTGTTTCCCTTTGGCTATAGCAATTTGTAATTTTGCTATATTTCTATCGTTAAAATAGAGTTGCAGAGGCACTATCGTATAACCATCACGAGTAACAGCCTTGAGCATTTTTGCAATCTGTTTTTTATGTAAAAGCAGTTTCCGACTCCCTCGCTCTTCATGTCCATAAAAATGGTGTGTCGTCTCCAATCTTCCAATATGTGCATTAAAAAGAATAGGCTCATTTTTCATAAACTTTATAAAGCTATCTTTCAAATTCACACGACGAGCACGAAGCCCTTTGACTTCACTCCCCTTGAGCACTAAACCTGCTTCAAATTTCTCTTCTATAAAGTAGTCATGATATGCTTTTTTATTTTTTGCTATTGTTTCACCCATTATTTACTCTTTTTACTTTTTATGTTATAATACACTTCTATATTCCTTCGGGACCACCCATCTTTATAGATGGGGTTAATCAAGTTGTCTTTT
>JALWON010000345.1 GCA_027083475.1 Sulfurimonas sp. | reverse complement strand
GAGAAATGAAATATACTTGGATGGATTTAAATGTTTTAGATTCGTTTGATGACTTTTACAAGCACATACAAAATATGCTTAATTTCTTCGGTTCAAAATATGACATTAATTTTGGCTAGGCACTTAAGTGTACTTTTTTCTACTAAAATAGAAAAATCTTCACTCTTAAAAAGGGCAAGTGCTTTGCCTTGGAGTTGTGTGAGTTCTTTGGAAAAACCCCGTTTTGAGAAGAGAATAATTTGACTTGGTTCGAGGTGAAGTCTTTGGCACTTTTCATTGATTTTATGTAACTCTTTTTTATTGATTTTGTGGTTTTTCCACTTGCATTCACCAACATAAATTTTATTATCATCTGTAATGGTGAGTATGTCTATCTCCATATCTGCATCCCAGTAGCTTCCAGAACTGATTATTTGTGCATCTCTGAGATGGTAATTGAGTAGTATTTCACTCAGTTCTTCAAAAACTAAACTTGTATAAGAGTTGCGTTTTTCTTCAAAGTTTTGCAGTACTTTAGCGAAATCACCAGCTTGAATATGTTTGAGCTGTGGTGTGATAAAGTAAAACCAAAACCGTACAAAAGGGTGTGTAAAAAGGACTTTATGTGAAATGCGATGGCGAGCATCTTTGCGTTTGAGTTTTGCATTTGGATTTTTCTCTCGAGGGTGTTTCTCTCTGGAGTACTCCATTTGTATGACTCCTGTTTCTTGTAAAAAATGGAGTGCTCCACCCCCATTGCCATTATTGAGCCCCGCTCGTTTAAAGGCAGAAAATATTCTTCTGTCTCCAACGGCTAAGGCTTGCAGGAGTCGTTTGTTGGTTGCATCATTGGCAGTGAGTGCTCGCATCTTTGCATCAAGCATATCAAAATTATCAAGAATATGTGTTTTTACAAGAGCAGTAATGGGTTGTGAGGTGTCTACATCCCACCCTAAACCCCCAAAAACAGCAAAATACTCAATGAGTGTTTCCATATCATCAGGAAAATTTCTACTGTAAAAGGAACGGAATTGTTCAAGGAGTTTCAGATTTGTCATAAAAGAGATTTAGTTAATAGACTTTAATTCTGTTACGTCCATCTTCTTTGGCCATATAGAGATTTTTATCAACAATCATCAGGTACTCATCTGTAAAGCCTTTATTGAACAATTTTTCGGGTTCTATATCCATCATGCCCATACTTACTGTTGTTTTGATAATCTGATCTTGATACAATAATTCTGTTTGTGCAAACTCTTCTCGAATATTGTCTAAAATAAAAAAACCTTTCTTTTTATCTATCGTTGGAAGCATAATGATAAACTCCTCCCCGCCATAACGGATAATCATATCTGAACTTCTAATATGCTTTTTAACAATTTTAACAAAGAGTTGTAAGACTTGATCACCAGCAATATGCCCATAGGTGTCATTGACATTTTTAAAATTATCTAAATCACACATAGCAAGTGTGAAACGGCTGTTTGTTGCTAAGGCAAGCTCATATTGACTCTCAAAAAGGTCAGCGAGTGCATGGCGATTGAGTGAGCCTGTGAGGCTGTCTTTGACAATACGTTTGTTAATCATGATTTGATCAAGTAAAAAGAGTTCTGTACCTATGTCAAGAGAGATAATTTCGCATTTTTCAAGATATGTGATTAAAATTTTGTACTCTTCATCTTCTATAATATCATAAATATGTTGTGCATAGTAATGCAGTTTTTCATGAATGGCATAGAGGTTTTTGTATTTTGAATTATTTTGTATTGTTCTTTTTCCATCGCCATGCAGCCACTTTCCAAAGGCACATAAAGTATGATTGAGTTCTGGAAATTTACTTTTATCTTTTGTTTCTATATGTTTGGCAAGGTTTGTCAGCCAAATTAAATGCGCTTCATAATGAATAATAAGGTTTTTTTCACTTAAATCTGAAAGTGAATTTCTTCTTATGTTGTTTTTAGAAGTAAGTTTCTTGAGATAGTGGAGGAGGTAAATATGTGCAATACTATTTTCAAGTGTTTCAAAAAGATTTAACAATTTTATAATATGAGAATTTTTATTGGCTTGAATGTTGTTGAAGACTATTTTGCTTTTTATCCAAGAGACTTCATTCATCATGACAGCAAAGGGGATTTCCATAGAGACTTTATACTCTGTTAATGCTTCAAAACTTTGAATCAGTGTTTCACTCTGAAAAGGGGCTGTTAAAATTTCAAAGATTTGTGCATAATAATCAAGAATTTTTTGCACACGTGAGTCATGATGCAACTCTATCACCGTGGTATGCTTGGAGATAAACTCCTCATAAAAAGCATCTTTGTCTTTGAGTAGAGCATTACATTCTAAGAGCATGAAGTATTCCTATTTGTTATTTTACAAGTTGGAAAAATTATAGCTACTTCTAACTTAAATATAGAGATTATTTAGGAGAAACTTGCTAAAATGAGTCACTTTGAAAAATGGGAGTCTCTTATGAAAATAGTATCTTGGGTTGTCGGTGTTGCTGTAAGTTTGTTACTCGTGGTGTATATTCTTGCGTTTACTGCTTTTGGAAATGGCTTACTCCAGCCAACGATAGAGTCAAAAATACAAGAAGCCACAAAGCTCGATGCAAAACTGCAAACTTTTTCTTTGAGCATGAATCATATCAAAATATTTTTGGCATTAAGTAAAGAAAACAGTGTTGCTATAGAGGGTGAGTACTCCCTTTTTGCACAATCGTTTGCTCTTGACTACCATGTCAACCTTGAAGCCTTACAAGCCTTGCAAGCACTCACACAAACTCCATTACAAGGCTCCTTGCATACAGATGGAAAAGTGGTAGGAGATATGGCATTTTTACAAGTTGATGGAAAGAGTGATGTGGCAAAGAGTACGACGACTTACCATGTCGAACTTACTGACTTGAACCCTACCTCTATCATCGCGAGTATTGAGAATGCACGTTTAGAAGCACTCCTCTTTATGCTCAAACAAAAAGCCTATGCAAGTGCTGCCATTCATCTTCATGTAAATTTTAAAAATATTCATCCCCATAAACTCGATGGTGACATCAAACTTGCAACATCGCATGGAAAATTACATCCAAGTGTTCTCAAAAAAGATTTCAATATTACTATTCCAAGAACAGCATTTGCTATGAAGCTTGATGCTAACTTACATGGAGATGATGTTGATTATAGTTATCTTTTAAACTCTAACCTTGCAAAAGTGACCTCTTCAGGAAAAGTAACTCCTGAACCTCTTCATGTTGCCCTCAAATATGCACTCAATGTCAAAGAATTAGCCCTCTTAAAACCTATCAGTGGTGCAGATGTGAGAGGTGCTTTAAAACTCAATGGAGCAGTCAAAGGGAGTAAGGAGAAGATGGATGTGAGTGCCTATAGTGACATTGCAGCCTCTTCGACAACAGTGTTCGCAACACTCAAAAATTTTGCACCAGCAACACTTCAAGCAAAAATCAAACATCTGAAATTGCAAAAGCTTCTTTACATGGTAAAACAACCCCATTTTGCAGATGGGCTTTTTGATTTGGA
>JALWON010000344.1:2093-3543 GCA_027083475.1 Sulfurimonas sp. | reverse complement strand
AAGATGTTGTCGATATTATTGCCTTTGGTGATACCCCTGAGGAAGCCCCTGAAGAGTTACGTCGCCTCGCCGTTGCCAACCATATTGTTTATACTCTTGTTGATAATCAAGGTAAAATTATGCAAGCACTCTCAGATGAAATACTCCTCCTCCTTGCAAATCACGGCTTTGATCCAAAATCACTTGAAAAAGCACTCGTACACCTCCACGAAGTCAATAAATAACCACTAAGCCCGCAACTCTTTTTTCATCACCTCAGCCACACGAAAAGAGTTAGCATAAATCGTCCATGTGTAAGGTACACTTCCTCCTGTTGGCATAAAAGAGGCATCTGTTACATAGAGGTTCTCTAAGTCGTGTGCCTTACAGTTTTTATCTAAAACAGAAGTTTTGGCATCTTCTCCAAAACGGCATCCGCCAGCGACAAGATTTGGCGGTGGGGCAGAGGAGATGTTGTAGCTTATCTCTCCCGCACCCATCCTCTCTAAAACTTTCACCGCCTTTTTTGCCAAATACTCACCCACTTCTAAATCATGAGGATGTCCATTGAGGTTAATCACCCCTACAGGCACACCGTATTTATCTTTTTCCTTTGCATCTACACTCACAGAGCAGTTATCTGTTGGGAGCCAGTCATTAAAGACTTCAAAAGTAAGTACCCGTGAAGTGGTTAGGGTTTTATGAATTTTGTTGGCAAGTGCCTCTCCCCACAAAAGCTTTCCATTTTCATCATACATCTCGCGTTTGACACGAGGGATGATGTTTTGATGTTCAAAAAGAAAGTCTATCGTTCCTCCTTTAAGCTTTTTCCCCTGTGCTTCATACTCATACCAATCCTGCAAAGAGCGGTTAAAGAAAACACCTGTTTGCATCAGTTCCTTTTGTTGTGTTTTTGTGAGTTTTTCAAATACAAACCGCCCTTGTCCACTCCCACCAGCGGAAAATATCAAGTTTTTGCCCACTTCACCACTCGAATTTGCCAAACCTTGTGGGAAAAATTTGTTTTTCGAGTTTAAAAGCAGACGCGAACTCTCTATGGCTTGTGCAGCGAGTACAAAGATTTTTGCTTCTATGGCATGAGCAAACCCTAATTTTGTGTAGTAATATGCTTTTTTCACTCGTTTATCATCACTATCGAGTCTATATACAAAGGCATCAGTAATAATCTTGGCCTCACACTTTTGCAAAAGTGCTGCTCGTGCACTCCCTTTTGCTCCACTTGCACACCCATAGCTCCCACAAAAGTTTGAGTAGTAGCAGCCTCTGCGTTTGAGGGCATCTTGGGAGAGTACGGCTCGTGGTGTGGGCATAGGCTCGTAGCCTAAAACTTCACAAGCTTTGTCAAACCACTTTGTCACCCCATTGGTTTGGAGTTCTGGGTAAGGAAAATTCAAAGAAGAACGGGGCTCTTGATGTTTATGTTTGACAACTTTACCACTGACCCCCACAA
>JALWON010000344.1:0-2083 GCA_027083475.1 Sulfurimonas sp. | reverse complement strand
ATCCACCACATTGGCTCCTGCTATCTCCCCATACACAGATTTAAGTTTAAAATCATTGGGTTTGAGTCGATGAAAATAACCACTCATGAGGTTTGATGAGCCCCCTACAAGGGAACCATTCCAAAAGTTCCAGCCCGATTTTTCACCATCATAGCGAGTAAAAGTGCCATCTTGTGCATACTCATTAATGATGTGCTTTTGCTCACTCAAAGGAGGTGTAAACATATCTCTTCGTGCAACGGCTAACTCATCTTTGTTAAAATCTTTTTCGGTATAGTTTTCACCCTTTTCAAGCACCATTACCTGAAAGCCTGCATTTGCCAACTCATAGGCAATAGGTGCACCCCCTGCCCCACTTCCGATTATACATACATCATACATTACACATATCTCTCTTTTGGTCTGGGTTGCCCACCCTCAAATTGAAGCCATTTCCAGCCTGCTTCTTTTGTATTGCCCCCATAAATTGGGTCGCCGAGCATCGCTTCAAAAAGATAGTTCATCACATTAGCGAGATAATCTTCACCCCAATCTGTTTTTGCAAAATTGTGTAAAACATGTTCTCTTTGTGTAGAGAGGAGTTTTGTATATGTTGTTTTATCGAGTTTTACCGCCTCTTCATTGAGCCATTTCACCCCATTTTTGAGGTATGTTTTCTCTGCTTTAGAGATACGGCTATGGTGAAATACAATGTGCAAATAGGAACTTGTGTTGATGCCTAAGGCTTTTGCTTTTGGAAAAAGGTCATCTTGTAAAACTCGTAATGTCTCTTGTGGGGTTGTGATACTAAAAAGATTACACCCACTCATTACCATTACCGAACTAGAGAGAAAACCTGCTTTTAAAAAGTTTCTTCGGGAGAGTTTGTTTTTCATCGTTTGCACTAATCTTTAAAAAGTTTATCGATGAAAGACTCTTTCTTTTTGGGAACATACTCACTCGTTCGCTCATCTACAAAATCAGGGTCACCCTTTTCAAACTCATCTTGCGAGACTCTTGTAACATGCTTAGGGGGTCTTGACTTTTTCACAAAACCATTACTTTTTGAGCGCGCAGCACCATGAGGGATACACATAACATCCTCCTTTTTTCCTTTATAGCTAATTATACTCCAAAAGTGTGTATAAAATGTGCAAGAAGCAAAATAATAGACTTCTTTCATACCCTAGATATACCTCAGCACTTTATAGAGAGTTTTAATCAAGGCAGATGTTCTTTAGCATAGCCGTAGCTATGCTAAAGGTTATCTAACGAAGAATAAAGCTCTCTATAAAGTGCCCTACAGGAGGATTAAAAAGAGGTAACCTAGCACAAAAAAATGTTTTACTCTTAGCTATGGCTAGGCATAAAAATTTGTTTTGCACTATCTTCCCTCTTTTTAATCCTCTGAGGTATATCTAGGGTATGAAAGAAGTCTAATCTGTGCTACAATACACAATCATATTCATAGGATTTGCTATGCAACACAGCTTTAAAGTATTTCTCTTCACTTCTTTCATTTTTCTTGTTTCTTGCTCCAACGAAAAACAGACACTTGATCAAAAAGCCCCGTCACCCCTTCAAGTCAATACTATTACCGTCCATAAAGAAGCGGTTCCCATTTGGAAAAAGTACACAGCTATGACAAAAGCAAGTAGTCAGCAAGCGGTCAAAGCAAGGGTCTCTGGAGTCCTTGAGAAGCGTTACTTTGAAGATGGTCAAGTCGTAAAGAAGGGTCAAAAACTTTTTAAAATCGAACAATCCGAGTACATTGCCAACCTCAATATCGCCAAAGCAAAAAAGGCACAAGATGAGGCTGCTTTCGCCCTTGCAAAAGCAGATGTCCAAAGGTATGCTCCACTTGTCGCAGAGGGTCTTGCTCCGCGCTCCATCTTAGAGCAGTACCAAGCAAACAAGAAAAAACTCCTGGCCATCATAGCAGGTGATGTTGCTCAAATACACAAAGCACAACTACAACTCGACTATAAGTGCCTAGCCAAAATTAATGTCATATTTTGAACCGAAGAAATTAAGCATATTTTGTATGTGCTTGTAAAAGTCATCAAACGAATCTAAAACATTTAAATCCATCCAAGTATATTTC
>JALWON010000343.1 GCA_027083475.1 Sulfurimonas sp. | reverse complement strand
GTGTTGGTGCTTGTTTTGCAAATGAACTTGAGATTGCACGTAGTCTTGCTACAGCTTCTTTGAAGTGGTTGATAGTATAATCAATCTCTTCATCCGTAGTAAATCGTGAAAGACTCAAACGAATACCTGTATGAGCCAGCTCATTATCAGCTCCAATTGCAAGCATAACAGTGTTTGCTTCTAGATCTTCAGATGCACATGCAGAACCTGTGGAAGCACCTATTTGACCATTGTTTAAGTCCCAAAGCATCCCTTCACCTTCAACACCACGAATAGAGATAAGAATAGTATTTGGTGTACGGTTTTCTCTGTCACCGACTGTAAAAGTGTCGCTGAGTTCTAAGATAGCATCTTCTAGACGGTCGCGTTTTGCACGAATAGCTGCCATTTTTTCTTCAATGTTTGTAGTTGCAAGCTCCATCGCTTTTCCCATACCAACAATGTAAGGTACGTTAAGTGTTCCTGAACGACGTCCACCCATCTGCTCCCCACCATGTAAAAGCGGGCTAAGTGGTTGAGAATCTTTGATGTAAAGTCCACCAATCCCTTTTGGACCGTGGAATTTATGCGCAGAAAATGAAAGAAAATCAACATGCACATCTTGTAAGTCTACTGGAATTTTTCCAACAGCCTGCACGGCATCTGTGTGAAAAAGCACACCTGCTTCTTTACAAATTGCACCAATCTCTTTGATAGGGTTAATCATACCCGTTTCATTCGAAGCCCACATAACACTGACAAGGGCTGTTTTTTCTGTGATGAAGCTTTTGACGGTATGCGCTTCTACTGTTCCTTGTTCATTTACAGGGAGGTAAGTTACTTGGACTCCTTGTTCTTCTAGCCATTTACAAGTAGAGAGGACAGAAGGGTGTTCTACCTCTGTTGTGATGATATGCTTTTTCTCTCCACCAACGATATGGTCATTAAAAACAGATTGGAGTACCCAGTTATTTGATTCTGTTGCACATGATGTGAAGACAACATCATCATTGTCACTTGCATTGATAGCAGCATAGACTTGATCAATCGCTTTCATGATGTCTGGATGTACAGACGAACCAAATTTGTGTAGCGAGTTTGGATTTCCATAACGCTCACTGAAAAATGGCAGCATAGCTTCTACCACCAAGGGATCAACCATTGTGGTAGCATTATTGTCTAAATATACTTGCATTTTTACCTCTTTAATTTTTTAATTTTTAAATAAGACAATTTTAGTCTTGTTTTGATTTCGACATAATAGTAGCTTTGTAATTATGATATGCTTAAGTAAAACTGATAATATTTTTACTTTAAGAAAGAAAACAGTCTAAAGGAGTAATAATACTTCAATTGCAAAGGAAAATAAAAATGTGTAATTTTAACAAACAAAATGAAGAGACAAAGATGCTTATGAGCCTTTTTATGCAAAAAGCGGCACAAAATGTAGGGGGTGTGAATTATCTTCTATCGCTTATTGAAGCTTTGCGGGCGAAAAAACCTTCTGCTTTGATGCTTAAAGAGTGTCAAGTGGCATCGAATAATAGCATTATAAAATGGAATAAAAAAGTGTTTAAAGATAAGGTGGATGTTTTAGAAGAAATTCTCATACTCCATAAAAGTTCCCAAAACCCTGATTTTAATATTTTAAATCATGAGAATGCAAAAAAAAGAAAAACAATTTTAAATATGGTGAAGACTCTTGCCCCAATAGAGTTTATTGTAACCCCACAAAACCCTAATGATGGGAATGGTTTTAGTTTTAAGGTTTTCGATACCTTAACAGATGAAAAAGTAACACTGAACCCAATTTTTATTGCAATGTTTTTTTGTAGTACAGATTTTACGAAAAAAGCACTCAAATATAAGGTTTAATAAACGATAAAATTTTTCTGATGTACTATTATTAAATATAATAAAATGAGAGGGCGAAGAGACTTATGACAATTCAAAAAAAACTATATGCGATCATGGGACTCTCAGTGCTCTCCATTTTTTTAAATATCTACATTGTAAATTATATGCTTCAAAAGAGTAAGCAACTTAATGCAACAAAATCTTCCATTTATAAAATAAACGCAGATATGCGAGCATTAACTCTACAGAGTAATAGTTTCCTAGAACATAAACACGCTTTGTATAACAAAAATTTTCAAGCACAGTCACAGGAACTTTTGCAAGAAATTGCAAATTTTAAAAAATCATTACAAGATATTGCACTAGAAACACAAACAATTGATGCTATTAGTGCCAATATCGCTGAGTATAAAAAGATATTTGCAGAGGTTGTGGCTGTACAAAAAACTATTGGCTATACACAAAAAGAGGGTTTAAACAAAAAGCTTTTTTCTTCTGTGAGAAAAGCGGAACTTTTTGCAAAAAGAGTACAAGACCAAGATGTCTATAGTATGGTTTTGACACTGAGAAAGCTTGAAAAAAGTTTTTTACTGACACATAAGAAAAAGTATGTTAAAAAATTCACTCGAACATATAATGCTTTGATTTACTATATTCAAGGAAATCTCAAAGAGAATGAGACAATTATTGCAAATTTAAGCGAATATCAGAAATATTTTCTGAGTCTGACACAAGCAATAGAGAAAAAAGGCATAAACTCACAAAAAGGTCTTTTAGGCAAAATGTCTCAAATTAGTGCGAAAAATGAGGCACTCTTGCAAGAGATGCTCCACAAATACCTTCCTGTTTTAGAAACAAAAATAGCGACACTACAAAAGTTTTCACTTTTTATGCAAATTGGGCTTGGTATTGTGATTGTTATTATGCTTCTTTTGTCCAATAAGTCTATCGTAACTCCAATCAAACAGCTTATACGAGCAGGAAAAGAACTCACAGAGGGTGATGGCGATTTGACAAAACGTCTTACCTCTGAGTCAAATGATGAAATCGCAGAAGCCAATCAGTACATCAATAATTTTATTGCTAAGGTGCAGACTGTTCTTTCTGGGGTCATAGAGACTTCAGCAAACAATTCAGAAATTTCAAAAACATTAGAACTTGCTGCTCAAGAAGTAGGGGAACGTTCCGATAAACAAAACAGAGATTTAAGGAGCGTTGTTGAGGAAAGTAATGTCATGAGAAATGATTTACGTGAAGCGATTGTGGAAGCAGAGCATGGAAAAGAGAACCTTGAAAAATCAAGCCTTACTTTAGAAGAGACAAAAGAGGAAGTCCTTGGAATGGTCTCAAGAGTACAATCAAGCTCTGAGCTTCAAGTAGAACTTGCAAACTCCCTCTCGCAACTCTCTTCAGATGCGGCAGAAGTAAAAAGTATTTTAACAGTTATCGCAGATATTGCAGATCAGACAAATCTTTTAGCATTAAATGCAGCAATTGAAGCAGCACGAGCTGGTGAACATGGACGAGGCTTTGCGGTAGTTGCTGATGAGGTACGTAAACTTGCAGAACGTACACAAAAATCCTTATCAGAGATAAACGCAACGATAAACATCATTGTGCAAGCTATCATAGACAGCTCTAATGAAATGAACAAAAGTTCATCTCAAATTGAAGAACTTGCAAGCATCTCTACTAGTGTTGGTGAGAAGATTAATGCAACCGTT
>JALWON010000342.1 GCA_027083475.1 Sulfurimonas sp. | reverse complement strand
GAGGAAATTTTGCGTGAGGGGATGCAAGCTACCCTTGGAAAGTTGTTTCAAAACCTCTATATTGCAAAAAATGGGCAAGAGGCATTTGAGTTGTATAAAAAAGAGGCGATTGATATTGTTTTAACTGGTATAAATATGCCCATTATGAATGGAATTGAACTCATTCAAAGTATTCATATCTATGGAGAAGATGAGACTGCTATTGTTGTTCTCTCTGCACATAATGAGTCACGACTCCTGACAACTTTGATTGATTTAGGAGTGGATGGCTTTTTAAATAAGCCTGTAGATAAACAAAAATTGATTAATGTTTTGTATAAAATATCGCTACGCATTAATGAAAAACAGCAGTTAGCGATGTATGAAAAGCAGATGCAGATAGATTTAGAGAGTTATGCAAGAAAAAATAAAATCCTTGAACAAAAAATCAAGCAGCTTGCAGCGAGCACAAATACACAGGTTCAAAAGGAGATGCCAAAAGTTGAGCATAAAGAGAAACTTGAGAGTTACTATGAGACACTTTTGAATGATGACATAGACGAGCTCAAAGATCTCTCTGAAGAGCTTGATAATTTTATTGCCATGATGTTCCAAGGTGAAGTCCTCAATGAAGCGTATCTGCATAGACTCTCAAATGTCTATAAGAAATATGCTGCAGTACTGAGCGGGTATACAGAATTTACAGAAATTGGCATGGCATTGCGCAACTTTAGTATGAGTATCTTGCTACTTGGAAGTAAGTTTTTGGAAAATATTGAGCAAACAGGAATCTATTTTGAATCCCTGCAATTAACACTTGAAAATTTTAGAACAAATGTTTGGGCGAAAGAAGCAAAAGACCCGCGTTTTTATAATGCCTCTTTACTCAACGACATTCAGCTTGTGATTGATTTTTTAGAAGAGAAAGAAATTCAAGAGAATGAAATTGAATTCTTTTAAAAGCTATCTTGAAGACCCTTATAAGAGGATTGAAGCAACACATTTTTTAGTTATAGCAATCCTTCTAGCAAATATTATCTTTTTAACCGATAATTTTTTTTCTATCCTTCTGCAATCTATTTTAATTGTAGCTGTTTTCTTACACAATAGAGATGATATGACTTTGAAACATACTTTGCAGGATAAAGAGAGAGAAATATGTGAAGATAGAGATGTTTTTTACAAAAATATTATTGTGTCTGAGTCAGATTTACAAGGAAATATCACCTATGCAAATGAAAAATTTTGTGAAATTTCTGGTTATACAGAAGAAGAACTTATAGGAAGTCCTCATAGTATTGTAAGACACCCTGATACACCAAAAATATTTTTTGAAAGGATGTGGAAGCATCTCAAAGCAGAAGAAAAGTTTCATGGAGTTATAAAAAACAGGAAAAAAGATGGTACAGCATACTGGGTTGATGTTTCGATAATACCAATTAAGAAAAAAAATAGACTCATGGGTTATAGAGCTATTCGTTTTGATGTCACAGATCAAATTTTGATGGAAGAACAACTTCAGCATGAGTCTAATGAAAAAGAGATGCTCATTCAAAGACAGAGTAATCGTTTTAATTTTGCAATTAACTCTTCTCGAGATGGATTTTGGGACTATGATATTGAAACAAAAGAGTTTTATTTAAGTAGTAGCTGGAAAGAGCGTCTAGGATTTAAAAATGACGAAAAAGTGACTTATCTTGATTACCTTGCACTGATTCCTGAGAAAAATAGATTTGAACACCATCTTCAAATACATGATATTTTAGAAAACTCCTCCACAGATGTAAAGTATATTCATTTTAATATTAAATATCCTTTGGTGAGTAAGACGGGAGAGCAACTTTTTATAGAGGATGTTGGTGATGCTTTGTGTAATGAGCATAAAGAAATTGTGCGTTTAACTGGTTTTCATCGAGATATTACAGATCAAGAGCGACAGCGAAAGATAATTGAATCGCAAAACCGTATTTCAGCGATGGGGGAAGTCATGGGAAATATTGCCCATCAGTGGCGACAACCTATAGGTGCTATTAACAATATACTCAATGATTTAGAATTTGATATAGAGCTTGAAGAACTTGAGGTGATTGATACACAAAGAGTACTAGAAACAACCCATAAAGTCAAAGAGTATACGGCACACTTGAGCCAGACTATTGATGATTTTAGAAACTTGACAAGTCATAAAAAGGAAAAATCGCTTTTTTTCGTAAGAGATGTTCTTGAAGAAGCTTTTAAAATTACTAACCATGAATATAAAAAATATGGTATCAAAATTACGATTTTAGAGTTAGAAAAATGTGTTTGTAAACTCTATGGATACCAGCGAGAACTTTTGCAGGTTCTTCTCAATATTATCAATAATGCGAAAGATGTTTTGGTAGAAAAAGAGGTGCAAGATTCAGAAGTTACCATCAGTATGCATAAGGATGATGCAATGCTTTCTCTTTGTATTCATGACAATGCAGGGGGTGTGCCAGAGAGTATTATAGAAAAAATATTTGATCCCTATTTTACGACAAAGCATGAGAGCATTGGAACAGGGATTGGTTTGTATATGAGTAAAAAAATTATAGACAATGATTTTAAGGGGCATTTAGAGGTTATAAATGAAGATGATGGGGCAAGTTTTATGATTCGCTTACCTCGTCGAGAAAACATTTATAGAGAGGAAGATGCATGAAGTTCAAATTTTTGAGTAGTATTCTTTTTTTGCTTTTTGTCAATATGGTGTTTTTTACAGAGTATCTGTTCTCCATGCTTTTACAGTTGGCAGTACTTGTAGGAGTGCTTATAGCTTTTTATAAAAAAGAGGAAGCCAATAAGGAAGAAGTACAAGAAGATGCAGGAGAAGATTTGTCTGCATTACTCGATGAAAAAGAGCAAATAATAAAAAAACTGAACAATCGTTTTCAGCTAGCGATGAATGCATCAAGAGATGGGTTTTGGGATTATAATCTTGAGACAAAAGAGTTTTATTTGAGTAAGACATGGAGAAAGCGTCTTGGTTTTCGTGAGGATGAAGCAGTAACTTATTTGAATTATATTGCCCTCATTCCATTTGAAGAGAGAGTCAAGTACCAAGCGGAGGTCGAAGAATTATCTGAAGAGTTTTCGGAGTATGTTGAGTATGCTCATTTTTCTTTTATATATCCTCTTGTGACAAAATCGGGAGAAAAGCTTCTTGTAGAAGATAATGGCAATGTATTTTGCAATGAAAACAAAGAGGTTATTCACTTTGTAGGATTTCAAAGGGTTATAGCATAGGGGTCTCTTTAAGAGAGATATTTGTATAATGGTTTATAAAAATGAGAAGGATGTAACTATGGCAATAACAAAAGAGACAATTACAGAGAAAATCAAAGAGCTCCAAGCAAATGATGATAATCATATTATGGATAGAATGATTGATGTAACCTACGGGATGACAACAAAGATGCCAGTGATGGGGGAGTTTGCAAAAAAAGGCTTAGATAAGATAGATGCACTTTCAAATGCAAAGAAATTTAGCTCAAAGGTGTTTAAGCCTTTTTTCCCTTTCCCAAAAGTAGATAAAAAATATACTGAAAAGTTTGTCGAAGAGACGAAAAAAGCAAAAGAGTAGTTTAGAACTACTCTGCATTTAAA
>JALWON010000341.1 GCA_027083475.1 Sulfurimonas sp. | reverse complement strand
GTCACTTTAATAGAGTGTCCATTATCAACAACTTTTGCCATTGTATTTATATCTGCATCTATTTGGAGTCTGTATCGGCTATCCATTGCGACTGTTTGACTCGATGCAATGTTAATTGGCGACTGTGAATGCCCTCTACCACATGTTTTAGAAAACTTGTCCCAGTGTGCGGGACCATTCTCTTTATAATTCCAATGTTTATGGTGCTTTGTTGTTTCTGGATGCACTGAAGATACTTCATTTGCATACCCTATAGACCCTACGACTGCTACACTTAGTGCTACTAATATTTTTTTCATTATGTTTTTCCTTGTATGTTTTAAAATTTATAATTTGTATTCACATGATTCGACAATAAGATTAAAATAAGTTACAGCTGAGCTATTTTAAAAAAGAGTTTTGTTAAGAAAGAGGTTTTACCAAGACAAGAAGTCTTGATAAACAAAGAAAGGAAACGATTAACGTTTAGAGAACTGACGAGAACGACGAGCTTTACGACGACCTGGTTTCTTACGTTCAACAACACGTGCATCACGAGTCATCATACCCTCTGGTTTCAGAATAGCTTTTACTTCTGGGTTAAACGCAACTAAAGCACGAGAAATACCATGACGAAGAGCATCAGCTTGACCACCGAAACCACCACCTAAAGTAGTAGCAACAATGTCAACTGATTCGTTTAATTTAGAAAGTACTAAAGGTTGTTTTACACGAAGTTTTTTCGCTTCAAGTCCACCTAACCATGCATCTAATGAAAGACCATTGATTGTAATTTTTCCAGAACCTGGAGTTAACCATACTTTTGCGATTGACGCTTTACGACGTCCTGTTGCATAGATTGTTTTTGCCATTATCTAAATCCTTACTTAGCAAGTTGTGCAGTGTGAGGGTGTTGGTCACCTGCATAAATTTTTAATTTTTTCAGCATTTTAGCACCAAGCTTAGTTTTAGGAAGCATACCACGAGTTGCTAATTTATATAGTTTCTCAGGATTTTTTTCTAAAAGCTCAGTCATTTTAACACTCTTAGTAGAACCGAAGTAACCAGAATGAGAAAAATACTCTTTATTTGCAACTTTCCCTAAACCGTTAAATTTAGCTTTAGAAGCATTGATGATAACAACATAGTCACCACAGTCAATATTTGGAGTGTAACACACTTTGTTCTTACCACGAAGTATTGTTGCTACTTCAGTGATCATACGACCAAATGTTTTACCCTCAGCATCAATCAAAACCCATTTTTGATCGATTTGTTCAGCAGATGCAATTTTAGTAAATTTCATTTTGAACCTTTATCAGTAATTTTTTGTTGGTGGAAGTATAGCTGTATAAACTTATAAATAACTTAATTTTAGGTTATTTTAAGTTTTATATTTTTATATGCTCTGCTTTGCTATAATATCAACTTAACAAATTCATTATAGGATATTATTACTTTGTTACAAAAATTATACTTATCTACTCTTATTTTAACTACTATGTTTACACTCACTTATGCACAAACACCACAAAAATCTGCTATACAAGCAAATGGCATACTACTCTACCAAGCAAAAAAAACAGCCTCAAATCTTTCCCAGATACTTTCTGAAGGAAACTTTTACGGTCGCTTACGAAACAATAACTTCTATTTTTCTTATGATCATGAAGATAGCGGACATGAAGATAATCTTGTTGCAGGAACAGGTATCTCACTTATTTACCGATCTGCTCGCTTTTCTGGTTTTGATTTCGACATTGGAGCCTATGCTGCCCACTCTTTTTTCAACGAAAATAAACTCGATGATTATTCGCATCTTAAAGCAGCAAAAGACACTCTCAGCCGTGCAAAGTTTGTCAATGGTGGATCACATAACCTCTTTGTTTTAGGGCAAGCAAACCTCAACTATACTTATAAACAAACACATTTCACACTCGGTCGCCAACTTGTTGATACATTTTATACAAAATCAAATGATACGAAGATGGTACCCAATACCTTTGATGGTTTTGTCCTCAAAACGCAAGATGTTCCAAAGTCAAACATTCTCTTTGCCTATCTCACAAAACAAAAACTCCGTGACCATGAAAAAAGTCACTCTGTTTTAATGGTCGGCGATGCAAATTCATCCACAGCTACACATCCAGAGTGGACACAGAATGATGATAGTGCCATGCACAAAGGTTTGACCTACTCTGCCCTTGTAGCTGCTGGAAAACCGACAGATGCACCGCTCATTGTTTTTGATATAACAAACACAAATATCCAAAATTTAAAAATCAATTTTGCTGCCTACAGTGTCCCCCAACTGCTCTCACAAACCATGGGTGAACTCAATTATAAACTCAACTTTAAAAACTTTTCCATCACTCCTGGATTTCGCTATATACAACAGTTTGACAATGGAGCAGGAGCCGTTGGTGGGGCATCGCTAAAAGCAGATACAACAGCTTATAACAACCCAAACTCTTTAGATGCACAGATGATAGCCGCTCGTGTTGTTACAAAATTTGAAGATTATAAACTCAATCTTGCCTACACAAACATCTTAGATAAAGCAGATCTCGTCACTCCATGGCGCGGTTTTCCAACAGCTGGTTACACCCGTTCGATGGGAATGTACAACTGGCAAGCCAACACAAAGTCGTATCGTTTAGAACTTGTCAAAGGAGCCAATGCCTCAGGTATTTACAAAACACCCTTTATCCAAACTTCTGTTTTATACATCGATGGCGATGAACAGAAATTGGTTGCAGATAGTATGTTTTACTATGCAGGAATCGTGCAAAATCTTCCTTCTCTCCCTGCATTCCAATACCGCTTGCGTTTAGGCTATAGAGAATTTATTCACGATACTTTTTTCATCTCCAACTATGTCGATTCACGACTTGAGTTTAACTACCTCTTTTAGGAATCATTATGAAAAGCTTTCTCTTTGCATCACTTCTTATCGCTTCACTCCATGCAAGTACCATAACCATAGCAGTAGCAGCAAATGTGAGTTTTGCAATAGAGAGTTTAAAAACAGCCTTTACAAAACAGTATCCAAATATACATGTCAGCATCATCTTAGGCAGTAGCGGCAAGCTCACCGCACAAATCAGCAATGGTGCACCCTATGGGCTTTTTATGTCTGCAAATATGGCATACCCAAATGCACTCTATAAACAAGGCATTGCAACAACAAAACCAGTAGTCTATGCCAAAGGAGCCTTAGCCCTTTTCAGTGTCCGTGAGAGAGATTTTTCACAGGGACTCACCCTTTTAACAGATGCTAACATCCATAAAATTGCCATTGCCAACCCCCTCACCGCCCCTTATGGTCAAGCGGCAAGAGAGGCTTTACAAAATGCAAGGCTCTACCAAAAACTGCTTCCAAAATTCGTCTATGGAGAGTCCATCTCACAAACTTTTTCTTATGCACTGCATGCTGCCGACATTGGTATTGTCGCACAATCACTCCTCTATAGTCCTCAAATGGCACATTTTCAACAAAACAAAAACTGGGTAAGTGTCAATAAAAAATTGTATATTCCTATCAAACAAGGTATAGTGTTACTTAAAAATGTACCCAATACAAAAGAGTATCAAAAATTTTATGATTTTTTATTGAGTAAGCAGGCAAAAATGATTTT
>JALWON010000340.1 GCA_027083475.1 Sulfurimonas sp. | reverse complement strand
AATAAAAGTAGCCACTCTTGCCTTATAATAATCTTCAGAATCCACTGTCATTTTATAGGGTGATCCAAAGTAAAGATAAGCCTGTTGTGTCTCTTTTTTGATGATTTTTTCTTCTGGTTTTTTAATCGTATTAAAATGTTTTACACAAGTCACTTCACCTTGTGGTAAAAGTTTTATGATTTTTGCTATCTTTTTCTTTGCTGATGCAAGCGTTATATCGCCACCCATCACTACTATTAAGTTTGAACGGGTAAGGTGTGTTTGCAAAAATGCTTTTACATCGGGGAGTGTGATACTCTTGACACTCTCTATGGTCCCTGATGCAGGCTGTGCAAGAACTGTCCCTTGAAAAAGAATTGATTTTAAAGCATTCGAAGCGACATAATCAAAATCATTTGCTTTACTGCTCAAAGAACCAATGCTCATTGTTTTGACTTGAGAGAGTGCCTCTGGAGTGTAATTTGGATCTTTTAAAAGTGCCCTAAAATGTGTAAGTGCTTCATCAAACTCCTCTTTTAAACTCCCTACTTCCATCACAAAAGTCTCTACTCCTGTAGAAGAAGCAATATGAATTGCCTTCGATTCTAATGCCTGTGCAAACGCAGAAGAACCGAGTTTTTTCGTTCCTTGATTGAGTAGTTTTGCACTCAGTTTTGCAAGACCTGCTTTGTTCACATCTGCAATGCTTCCACTATTTGTAAATATAAACTGCATATTAACAAGCGGTAAACGTTTGTCATTTTCAAAAATAACAGGCACTCGTGTCCCATTAATATCCATATATTCTATTGTTGCTGCCATAAGTATCTGTCCTAAAATTAGTAGTATTACGCCAAACTTTATCATTTAAAAAAGCTTTAGTGTTTCATATGCTGTATTTCTGATTGCAGCCCGCTCACCCACATCTTCAATGAGATGTACCATTTCATCTTTTGCCATAGAGTATGCCGCCCCTGCAGAGCTTACAACATTCTCTTCCATCATGGTAGAGCCTAAATCATTTGCCCCAAAACGCAAAGCCATCTGACCGATGTAAGGGCCTTGAGTAACCCATGAGCTTTGAATGTTTGGCACATTATCAAGATAGAGTCTTGCCACGGCCAGCAAACGCAAATAACGGTTTGAAGAGGGTTTTGGCATATCTGGAATCTGTTCTAAAAGTGCCGTGTGTTTGCCTTGAAAACTCCACATAATAAACGCACGAAAGCCACCTGTCTCATCTTGTAAATTGCGTATCATATCCCAATGTTCTATGATGTCTTCATCTGTTTCAACTGTTCCATACATCATGGTTGCTGTTGATTTGATGTCAAGTTTATGCGCTTTACGGTGAATATCGACCCAGACCTCAGAATCAATTTTCTTTGGAGCAATAATATCACGTACTCTATCAGAGAGGATCTCCGCTCCCGCTCCTGGGATAGAAGCAAGCCCTTTGGCTTGAAGACGAGCAAGTACCTCTTCAACACTTATACGAGAAACTTTTGCAATAAAATCAATCTCAATTGAGCTAAATCCATGAATAGTAATCGTAGGATATTTTGTATGAATATGCTCTACCAAATCCTCATACCACTCAATTTTGAGCTTTGGATGCACACCCCCTTGAAACAGAATCTGTGTGCCTCCAATCTCTAAAAGTTCATCAATCTTTGCATCAATCTCATCAAAAGTAAGCACATACGCATCTGCATCTTTTTCATGTCTATAAAATGCACAAAACTTACAATCTACCCAACAGATGTTCGTGTAGTTGATATTTCTGTCTATCACAAAGGTTGTAATCCCTTTTGGATGCAACTCTTTTTTTCTCGCACTCGCCATGCGACCCAGCTCTTTTAAATCAGCATTTTGAATTAAATCCAGTGCCTCTTCTTTACTTAATCTCTTAAACATTGTCCTGCTTTCTCTGTAATTTTATCAAGTGCCCTATTCATTTTTTTCACTTTTTTTGGTGCATTTAAAACATGCTTGGCACTCAGCCATGTTCCATCTCTATAAGCCATTTTCACTCTGCCATCACTATCTCGATAGACTAAAACACGTAGCGGCAAATCTAAACCAGTTGTTATGTCTTGCTGCATGAATGCTGTTCCCATTTTAGGGTTTCCAAAAATGACCATTTTAGATTTTTGAAGTTGCATTCCTACCATTTTAGCATTTGCCTGATGATTGATTGTTGCAAAAATTCCAAGACCTTTTTTGCGTAAAATCTGTTTAAGATTTTGCACAGTTTTATCTACACTACAACTACTCTCTTTGATAATAATATCATTCGCTGCAAGTAAGGTTCCTAATGCGATGAGGAGTACAAACTTTTTCATTATTTCCATCCTTGATGTCTTCTGTTTTTATGTTTTTTTGCTACAAAAAGCTTATATAGCACTATCATAAGCACCATACCTATGATAAGACCTGCAACTATCTGCACCCAAGCTGCAAGATTTAAGATTTTATTTAAAATCTCACCATGCTCTTTTTTGTCTATTTTCACATCTGCCATCTCTGCAATATGTGTCATCGCCGATACTGCAAGATTACCTTGTGGAATACTCACATGACAAGAGAAACAAACGCCACGACGGTCAAGTTTATCGCGTTGTGCTTTATCTAAAGGTTGTGAGAGTTTAAAGTGACTGCCAACTGTCATCAGTTGCGTACCATTTGCATCTATAATTTTTGAGTAGTCCTGTTTGAGATTTGGTATCGCAGGTATCTGCTCATCTATCTGATGAGGAAGTACCTTTCCATCTGCTGTCATAATATCGACTATAGTTGTCTGTGAAGGGTCAAAGGTTCCATCTATCCCAAGTCCAAGTGCTTTTTTACTCGTATGGCAAGACTCACAAGAGCGAGCCTCTTTTTGAATAGTATGCGGTTGGATGGGAGACATATCTATGGCATTTTGTCCCTCTTTACCCGCACCTTCTACATCTTTAATTTTGTATATATGGTTTTGGATAAGTGCTTTTCCATCTTTTCCGATGACTGTTACAGTTACCTGACACCCTGGCACAAGTGGAGTAATTCGCCCTTCACCATTTTGTCCGAGCATTGGGTCTTCCCAACGAAGATAAGAGCGTGTTTCAGTTACTTTTCCATCCACAAGATACTTCTTCAAAGATTTTCTCATTCCACCCGTTGTTCCATGAATATCTTGGTCATGTGACATCTTTACATAGTCGACATTTTGTTTAGCGTCACTATAGTCAATCTTCACATGGCAACCATAACACTGTGGCGCCCAAGTAGCATGGCAAGTGTAACACTCCATTTTATCAGTATGGGCTTGAATACTATCCATTGCCACAAGTGCTTTTTTAGAGAGTTTTTCCTCTGCTTTTAAAAGTTTGAGTGGTTTGAGTTCTATATCTTTTCCACTTGCTAAGTGCATAAGGATTTTATTCCCCTTTTTCACCGCTTTTGGAAGAGGATTGCCACGAGCCATGATGATGTAACCATCGCCTTTATCTTTTGGAACATAGCCTTGTTTTAAGTAAGCAGCTAAATTTTGTGCTACCCCTCGAGCCTTACCAACTTGAGGTGTTGTCTTAAACTCATCAGAGTAACCCAGTGGCAGTTCCCATGGGTATTTTTTTGTTGTTCCATGACAATCTTGACACTCTATCTCTACAGCTCCAAGATTTGCTC
>JALWON010000339.1 GCA_027083475.1 Sulfurimonas sp. | reverse complement strand
TCTAGTTTTTCAGTTATTGTTTCATTTAATGCTATGTATTTCATACTTTTTATATAGCAATTTTCAATCCTACTTTTATGTCATTTATTTTTGTTAGGCACTTATAAATGAGAGCATAAGCAAAGCAAAAAGTGAGTTAAGGGCTAGCTCCTCAAAAAGAGATAAGCTCAGAGATCTCCTCCACTTCAAAGAGTTTCTCAAAATCGACTGGTACTCTGCCGCAAGACACATAGAACAGATAGATGAGGAGCTTAGTGCGTTAGAGAAAAGTTCAGATATCTTACATACTTTGGGTGAAAAACTCAAAAGTATACGAGCTGAGATAGCCGAGCTGATGCCAAAGAGTGAAGATCTTAGCAAAAGAGTAGGAGCACTTGAGAGTAAGATAGACTCTTATGAAACAGAACTTGAGATTTTGAGTGCTGATGAGCTAGTGAGTGAGTCACTCAAAGAGCCTCTTGATAAACTCTTTGCTGCATTAGTAAAAGAGCCACTTAACCTAAACAATATCGGAGCAAAAGAGACGCTCTTACGAGGAGAACTCCAGAAGCAAATAGATAAAAACTCCAGACAGATTGAGAGTAGTACACAGAAGATATTTAAGGTGATGACACACTACAAAAGTAGTTTTGTCATAGAGTCTCAGGAGTTTGATGCCTCCATAGAGTCCCTCAGAGAGTATAGAGCAAAACTCTCTGAGCTCAAACGCGATGACTTACCGAAGTTTGAGAAGCGATTTCGTGAGCTCTTTAAAGAAAAAACTATCCAAAAAACAGCGATGATACAAGCCGAACTAGAGCACCATGCCAAAGAGATAGAGTCAAAGATAGCAAAGATAAACAACTCTCTACAAGATATAGAGTACAATAGTGGCACCTACATAACTCTCATAGCAGAGCCTTCAAACATCAAAGAGATACGAGAGTTCAAGCAAGACCTCAAGTCTGCTATCTCCTATGCCATTGGGGATGATAATAGCTATGATGAGGGGAAATTTCTACAGATTAAGAAGATTATCGATAGATTTAATGGTCGAGAGGGACATAGCGATGTCGATAAGAAGTGGCGAAATCTCGTTACCGATGTGCGCAACTGGTTTAACTTTAGTGCAAGTGAACGCTATGTGAGTGATAACAGTGAGAAAGAGTACTATGCTCATAGTGGTGGTAAATCTGGAGGACAAAAAGAGAAACTTGCTTATACAGTACTTGCCTCATCTTTAGCATTTCAGTTTGGACTTGAGTATAACGAGGTACGAAGTCGCTCATTTCGTTTTGTGATGATAGATGAGGCGTTTGGCAAAGGGAGTGATGAGAGTACGAAGTATGCCCTGAGGCTCTTTGAGAAGCTCAACTTACAGCTGCTTGTTATAACACCAAAGACAAAGATAAATGTGATAGAGCCTTTTGTAAGAAGTGTGCACTTTGTGCATAATCAAGATGGCATGCACTCCTCACTACTTTCTATGAGTATTGAGGCATATCAAGAGAATGCAAGGAGTAAAAAATGAGTGAAATTGTAGAGCAAGATTTTAGTGAAGTTTTAAAACAGATCCAACTCTCTAAAGAGAAGGCTTATAAGCAAGTAAATACTGTCTTGATAGACCTCTACTGGAGTATAGGTCAATATGTCTCTTTGAAGTGTATAAAAGAGAATTGGGGAAAGAGTGTTGTTAAAGAGTTAGCAGAGTTTATTCAACACAAAGACCCAACCATAAAAGGATTTACTGCTCGTAGCATATGGAGAATGAAGCAGTTTTATGAAACTTATAAAGATAATGAAAAAGTGTCAACACTGTTGACACAAATTTCTTGGTCAAATAATTTGTGCAATTTGAGAGTAGTATGAAAGTGGATTAGCCAATGCTTTATAACTTAGAGAATATTCACAAAAAGATTGTAAAACTCTACGAGAGTGGAGAGGTTTTTCGTGCCTTTATGGAAGGGGAGTCGCTTTTTCCTTTTGTTATAAAGCTAAAAACACCAACACAAAAGACCTTTAGAGAGAGTATGGCTACTCTTGATAGGGAGATAAAATCTCTTGAGTCTCTGCGTCTGCAGCTTCACTATCAGGAGTTTGAGTTTAAAAGTGTTGGAAAACAGAGACTACCTGTGCATTTGGAGATACTCTCTCAAGAGATGCTACTAAAGTTTTTGCATAAAGAGGAAGAGTTTGCAGAGTTTGCTAGGGCTTATGAGGAGGCTACTACTGCATTTAGTTCACTCAAGAATCTTTTTATTTTAAAACCAAATCTTCTTTTACAAAATAGAGGAGTTATAGCAGAACTTCTAGCAATTTGTAGATTTTTTGTAGCAAACCCAAAGCCAGATATTTACATACGAGAGCTCTCAATAGAGGGAGTAGATACAAAATTTATCCAAAAAAACAGAGCAGTAGTTGATAGCTTTTTAGCGACTATTTTAGAAGAAAAGCATTATGATGTTAAGATAACAAAACTCTCAGAGAGTGGCTTTGAGAAAAAGTATGGACTCAAGTATGAACTTCCACTTGTGCGTTTTCGTATCTTAGATGAAGCACTCTACATCCAGGGTTTAAGTGATCTTTCTCTCACTACCGAGGAGTTTGGCTCTTTAAACTTAGAGTGTGAGCATATCTTCATAGTAGAGAACAAAATAACAATGCTCTCCTTTATGAATGTGAAAAAGGCAATAGTGCTCTTTGGTAATGGCTATGGAGCAGGACGGATAAAAAATGCAAAGTGGTTAAAAAATAAACATATCTACTACTGGGGTGACATTGATATGGATGGATTTGCTATACTTTCTCAAGTAAGAAGCTATCTCCCTCAAACAAAATCACTATTAATGGATAAAAGAACATTAGAAACTTTTCAAAATTTAGCTGTCAGTAGCACTTCTAGAAGCTATAAACATTTAAAGCACCTCAATGAAGAAGAACAACTTATTTATGAAAGGATGGCAAACAATTACTATGGAGAAAATTTCCGACTCGAACAAGAAAGAATACCATTTTCTTATCTCCAAAAGAAAATTAGTTTGACATCATAATAAGATTTGTATATAATACAAATATACAAGGAAAAAGATGGAATTTGATTGCTTAGATGTTGATTCGATAGTTGGCTTTGAATGGGATGATGGAAATATTCATAAAAATGAGAAGAAACATGGGCTCAAGTGGAGTGTAATCGAAGAAGTTTTCTTTAATGAGCCATTGCTTATTGTAGAAGATTTGAAACACTCCATTCATGAGTGTCGATGTGTAGCACTTGGGAAAAACAACTTGGGTCGTCTCATCACAGTTGTGTTTACCATAAGAACAAATCATATCAGAGTTATATCAGCACGAGCAATGAGTAAAAAAGAGAGGAGTATTTATGAAAGAGTCTAAACAACTACCTGATTTCGAGAGTGAAGCAGAAGAGTCAGACTTTTGGGATAATCATGATATTACAGAGTATTTTGATATGAAAAAGGCAAAAAAAGTCCATTTTTCTAACTTAAAAAAGAGTACAAAAAGTATCTCTTTGCGTTTACCTGTAGATATGCTTGAAGCACTCAAAGTCAAAGCAAATGCGATGGATGTTCCTTACCAATCTTTAATAAAAATGTTTTTAGCTGATGCTTTAAAAAGTGCATAAACGTAAATTTTAACTCTATTAGTGTATACTTTCT
>JALWON010000338.1 GCA_027083475.1 Sulfurimonas sp. | reverse complement strand
CATTCTCTAAAACTTCAACTTGAAGTCTCTCTAGCCCTTTTTGATAAGGTCTCTCTGTTTGTGGATGGGAATTATAGAGAAGTGTTGCTTAGAAATTGCTTAATGTTTGGAAAGTTTTTTGGAAGTTTTTGAATTCTTTTTATTGGTGTTTATTTTATTTACAAAGATATACATATATAATAATTTTTGAGAGGTAATTTTGTAAAATTAAAAAGTTTAGAAAAGAAGAAGGGTAGAGAGTAGAAACTTAGAAGAATTATTTTCTTCTAAGTTCTTTAATACGAGCTTTTTTACCAGCAAGATCACGAAGATAAAATAGTTTAGCACGACGAACACGACCGCGACGAATTACTTTAATTTCTTCAATTGAATCAGTGTAGATTGGGAAGATTCTTTCGATTCCAACACCATTTGCACCAATTTTACGTACAGTTATAGTTGCTCCTGTACCTTGACCACGTTTTGCAATACATACACCTTCGTATGCTTGAATACGAGATTTGTCACCCTCTTTAATTGTTACTGCTAAACGTACAGTATCACCAGCACGAAAATCTGGAATAGCTTTTGTAGCTATTTGTGCTTTTTCAAAGTTTTCTATGTACTTATTTCTCATAAGATGTCCTTATTCTATGCTTTAGGAGCTGTTCTGGTCTGAAATATTTCGTCTTACACTCAGATAGCTCTAATTTTAGTGAGCGAATTTTACTATGATTTCCCTTTAAGTATTCTGATGGAACACTTATATTTCTAAAATTCTTTGGTTTTGAAAAAGATGGTGCTTCAAGGAGTGGCGTTTCAAAGCTCTCAATACTTAAAGAATCACTATTTCCAAGTACACCTTGAATATTTCTACTTACAGCATCACATACCACAAGTGAAGCAAGCTCTCCACCCGTTAAAATGTAATCTCCAATAGAAAATACTTCATCAGCATATGATTCTATCACACGCTCATCAATTCCCTCATACCTTCCACTCACGAAAGCTATGTGTTCTTTTTTTGCCAATCTTTTTGCATCATTTTGTGTAAAAGGTTTCGCAACAGGAGTCATAAAAACAATATGAACATTTTCATCTTTTGCCTTTAGTGTATCGAGTGCATCATACAAAGGCTGAGGATTCATGACCATTCCTGCACCACCACCAACTGCTGTATCATCCACTTTATGGTGTTTATTGGTAGAGAATTCTCTTGGGTCTAAAGAGTGAATTGAGATAAGCTTTTTATCAATAGCTCTTTTTAAGATAGAATCCTGAAAATAGCCTTCAACTAGATTAAAAAAAAGTGTTACAAATGTAAATTGCATCAAGAAGCTTCTAGGATATCCATAGCACCATTGACAATAATGATTTTTTTCTTTATATCGATGCTCACTTTAAAAGGAGAGATATAAGGAATTAAAAAACTATTTGCAAAACCTTGTTCTACTAACTTCTCATCTGTTTTTACACTCAAATAATCATGGGTTGTTAATCGTTCTACTTCGTAAACACTGCCAAGTAAAATACCATTTTCATAGACTTTACAATCTTCTATGTCAAACCAAAAATTTTCACCCTCTTCTAAATGGCACTCTTTTCTTGTTTGTTCATATGTCGTGTAGAGTTTTGCATTGGTGTATTTTTTGCAATCTTCAGGATTGCTCAAGTTATTGATTTTTACTAAAGCCTTCTCTAAGTCAACATCGCTCAGACTAATCGTCTCTTTTTTATTGATGAGAAAAGTTGCATTTTTTTGAAATTGTTCGGGGAAATCACACTTAATGTGAAGTTTCATATCACCTTTAATGCCAACGGTTTTACCCAAAGTTGCAATATGAAGGAGAGGTTCTTTAGACGGCTTCGACATTGATTTTATAACTCACACCATCTTTTGCTTTACAGCCAGAGATAACAGTCTTTATAGCACCAATCATTTTGCCGCTTTTTCCAATCAATTTGCCAATATCATTTTGATTGGCAAAAAGAACTATTTGTGTGACTTCATCGCCTTCTTTTATTTCAACTCTTATGTCTTCAGGATTTGAAGCAATAAGTTTTGCAAATTGTGCGACAAAATCAGCAATCACTACTAACGACCTGTGATTTTCTTAACACGGTCACTCATTTGAGCACCAGTACTTAACCAATAATCAAGTCTCTCATTATCAACGACTAATGTTTTTTCTTCATTCATTGGGTTATAGTGACCAATAAGTTCAATCCATCCACCATCTCTACGTTTACGGCTATCTGTTACCGCAATTCTATAGAATGGTTGTTTTTTTCTTCCCATACGAGTAAGTCTAATTACTGTCATTTTTCTTCCTATTATTAAAATATTTTGGGGTTTTCGCAGAATAATTTTGTACAAAGTACAAGGAGTTATTGTGCCTCTTACCGCCAGTTGGCGTATTATATTTTGTAAAAACAAAATACCTTCTAATCACAGAGGGATTATTTCAGAAGTTATTACGATGGCGCAATTATAGCGAACAAAACCTTAAATGTAAAGTTTTAACGAGGAATGCCACCCATACCACCAGCTCCACCCATTTGTCCCATCATAGCCTGTAAATCTTTCATGCCCTTTGGACCTGAAAATTTCTTTGCCATTTTTCCTGCGTTTTTAAACTGCTTAATCATACGATTGATTTCTACTTGAGTGAGTCCACATCCTGCTGCAATTCTCTGTTTTCGTGAGTTATTTAAAAGGTCTGGATTTTCTCTCTCTTTAAGAGTCATTGAACTTACCATAGCTTTAATGTTTTTCAATTCGCTAGAGTTTTCAAAATCAAAATCTTTAATTGCCTTGCTCATACCACTCATTCCTGGCATCATTCCAAGAAGAGAGCTCATAGAACCCATCTTTTTCATTGATTCCATCTGTTCTAAGAAGTCATTAAAATTAAACTTCCCTTTTTTGATTTTTTGTGTTAATCGTTTTGCTGTTTTCTCATCAATGACATTTGCTGTCTTTTCAGCAAGTCCTTCAACATCTCCATAGCCCATCAAACGATTGACAATTCGCTCAGGAATGAAAACTTCTAAATCTTCCATCTTCTCGCCATGACCGATGAAACGCAAGGGTACTTTTACTTGTGATGAGAGTCCAAGTGCCACACCACCCTTTGAATCCCCATCATATTTTGAGAGGATGACACCGTCAATACCGATTTTTTCTTTAAAAGTTGTCGCCGTTCTAATGGCATCTTGCCCTGTTAAAGAGTCTGCTACATAAAAAATCTCACTTGGATTTGCTGCTTTTTTTACCGCTTCAAGCTCATCCATCAAAGCATCATCAATCGCTAAACGCCCTGCTGTATCTATCAATACAACATCATATATATTTGAACTTGCTTTTTTTAAAGCTGCGTTTACTACTTCTACAGGATTTTTTGTTGCTTCATCTTCATAAAGTTCTACATCAATTTGTGCAGAAATTTGGCGAAGCTGCTCTACGGCTGCTAAACGCTGTAAATCGGCTGCAACCATCAAGACTTTTTTCTGCTTATTTTTTAAGTATGTTGCGAGTTTCCCTGTTGTAGTTGTTTTCCCAGAACCTTGCAAACCTGTCATCAAAATAACAGTAGGAGGGTTTGGAGCAAAAACAAAACCTTTGCTTCCTCCTATTTCCAAAAGCTCATTGAGTGCAAGACGCATCGCCTCTAAGAAC
>JALWON010000337.1 GCA_027083475.1 Sulfurimonas sp. | reverse complement strand
ACATTGATGAGTGTAATGGTTTTGTCGTCAATCTTTTCTTGAAAACTCTTTTTTGCTACATAACCCATAAGGATAAAAATATATACACTAAAAATACTGAAAATTATTGAATTCATAACAGTATTATAATATAATCTCTTTATGCAAACAGTTGAAAATATAAATAAAGTAATAAAAGAAAATTTAGCGGTCATGGTTTACTTCTCGGCACCGACTTGTAATGTCTGTCATTCGCTCAAACCAAAGTTGATGGATGCCATAGAGAGTAACTTTAAAGAGTTTCATATAGAGAGTGTGGATGTCTCTGTAGAGCAAGAGGTCTCAGCACATTTTGGTGTTTTTGCCATTCCTACTGTCCTTGTCTTTTTGGATGGGAGAGAATTTTTACGCAAATCGCGTCATATGAGTGTGGATGAAGTTGTTCGTGAGATACAAAGACCTTATGAAATTATGATGTCATAAAAAAGGGGAGTTGAGGGTGCAATTTTTACAAATAGAGGTCAATAGACAAAATTACCTGATAAATACAGATTGTGTGAGTGAACTCTTGCATTTCCAAGAACCAATGCCTACAGCATACCACTCTGAGTATGTAGATGGGATTATTAGCCATAAAGATAAGGTTGTTCCTATAGTCTCTATTCGCAAACTTTTAGATTTTAGCTCTTTTACGGATGAGCAACTCGCATTTATTAAAAAAGTTGAGGGACAGCATAAGGATTGGGTGCTTGAGTTTGAGCATTGTTTGGAGAGTGGTGAGCCCTTTACAAAAGCCCTTGACCCGCACCAATGTGAACTTGGAAAGTGGATAGATAAAACACTTGCCTGTCTGCGTTGTAATAACCATGGTTTTGTAGATTTACTCTCGCATGAAGTGATAGAGTGCCATAATGCCCTGCATAATCATGGAAAAGAGTTTCTTGCAAGTCATGGCAACAAAGAAGAGCAGATGCAAGAGATCCGTAAAAATGCAAAAAATACTATAGAGGGTTTACATATTTTAGAGGCGAACATTGACAAACTGACTTCTGCGTTTGAGCAGATTGTTTTGATGAATATTCATGGGCGAGATGTCGGCATTGTCGTTGATAGAATAGATAAAACACATAATCTTGATGATAAAGAGTTTTTTACATCAATCAATAATATGTCCAAAACAAGTAAGTATTTACAGTTTGTAGATTACTATGACATCGAAGGGACTTTGATGTTCTCGATGAAGTTTACAGAGGCTTTTAGCAAGTTACTTGGAGAAGGAGAGTAAAAGTTTTCTAAATTTTTTTATTTACATTTCTTATGCTACAATTGTTCCAATTTAAATTTGGGAGATTATGTGTATGGGAACAGTTGTACCAACACACAATGAAAAATAGCTCTCCGCTGATGAATTTATTGTGTCAAAAACAGATGCCAAGGGAAAGATTCTTTATGGCAATAAAATATTTATAAAAATTAAGGAGGTATCTCGAAGGGATTAAGTATTATTCAAGCGGATATTATGCAGAATGTTGCTATTGTCCAAAAAATTGCAGAGACAACTAAAGGCACTGCAGACGAGGCAACAAGCTCTCAAGAAGTTGTGCAAAATATTACGGACAAGATTGAGGAACTCATAGGCTTGATTACCAACTCTAATGATTCTATTATCTCTTTAAATGAGCGAACGAATGAGATTACTGTTGTTGTTGATTTGATTAAAGATATTGCAGATCAGACAAATCTGCTTGCACTCAATGCTGCCATAGAAGCAGCACGAGCAGGAGAGCATGGTCGTGGCTTTGCTGTTGTTGCTGATGAGGTAAGAAAACTTGCAGAACGCACACAAAAAGCAACACAAGAGATAGCCATAACGACAAACACACTCAAACAAGAAGCGAGTGAGATTCAAAGTAACTCCGAAAATATCACAGCCATAGCGACCAACTCCCAAGAGGATGTTGCACAGTTTTATGACACCCTCAACACCTTTGCAGACAATGCCAATGTCTCAGCAAGAGAGGCAAAATATGTTGCAGATTATCTTTATACAACACTCATTAAAGTAGACCATATTATCTTTAAACATAAGGCATATGCTTCTCTTTTAGAAGGAGATAAAGAGCTAGCAGCATCTTTTGGAGATCATCATGCATGTAGACTTGGAAAATGGTACGATACAGATGGCAAGGAGATGTTTGGTGCTACACCTGCTTATAAAGCGATAGAGCTACCACACTCTTTAGTACATTCTCATGTACTATCAGCAGTAGCATGCCTAAAAGAAAACAACTGTCTTGTCACACAAAGAGATACAATGGTAGAAAATATGGCTGCCGCAGAAGTAGAGAGTTTTAAACTCTTTGACCTTTTTATTGATATGGTAAAAGAGGGAAATCCAGATGTTGCGTTGTAGTTTTATCTAAAACACTTATTGCATAAACGCAATAAGTGCTGCTGTAATAGCGACATTTAAAGCCTCTTTATCAATTTAATTTATTGACTTTGTACTCACATTGTATTATAATTGTATATGAATTTTATTTATGATGAAGAGAAAAATCAGACTCTTTTTGAGACAAGAGGTTTAACATTTGAGCAAGCGATTGAAATTATTTCGCAAGAGGGTGTCTTGTTAGATTTTCAACATCCAAATGTTGAGACTTATCCAAATCAAAGAATCATGGTTATCTCAATACATAACTATCCTCACTGTATTCCATATGTTATGGATGGTAAAAATTTTGTTTTAAAAACAATTTTTAAAGATAGAAGATTTAAATATCTATTGGAGCATAAGAATGGAAACTAATTACATAGATGAGCAAGAAAAAGAATTAATAAACTCCTTAGAAGGTTTTGATGTATCGCAAATTCAAAATGATGAGGAGAATAGTAAGCTTTTAAAAAAATCTGCAAAAGCATTTGTGAGAAAAGAAGAAACAAAAATGAATATTAGAATTTCATCAAGTGAACTTGAGAAAATAAAGGCAGTCGCTATGCAAGAGGGTTTGAAATATCAAACTTTTATTAAGAGTGTGCTTCATAAGTATATTACGGGGCAGCTCATAGAAGACAAACATAAGTTTATTGCATAAACGCAATAAGTGCTGCTGTAACAGCGACATTTAAAGACTCTACCTCTCTGTTCATAGGAATAGCAATAGAGTCATTGCAGAGCTTTTGTACCTCTTGACTCACACCCTCACTCTCATTCCCTAAGACAAAAACTGATTTTTTCTCTTGTGGCATCTTATAAATACTTTTGTTTGCATGAGAAGAGAGGGCATAAATAGTGGTTTTTTGGAGCTTTGGTAAAATATCTTCAAGAGTGTCACAAAAGTAGAGAGGGAGTTTAAAGAGTGTGCCTGCGCTTGCTTTCATCACAAGAGGAGAGATTTTCGCAGAACTTTTTTTTGGCAATATGATGCCATCGATGTTTCCTGCGGCACAAGAGCGAATAATCATTCCTAAATTTTGTGGGTTTTGAATACCATCAAGTGCAATGAGTCTATATGTAGAGAGTTTGAGAATTTCTTGGGCATTTTTGTAGCCTTGGGCAATGATGTCAATAGCCACTCCTTGGTCTTGCTTGGCATTTTTACTGATGCGGGAGAGGGCTGCTTTTTTGTGGTAAAAAACTTCAATATTGCGTTTTTTTGCAAGGGAGAGAATGGTTTGAATGGCTCCATCCTCTTTGTTAGAATCTGCCATATGCACTTTATGAATAGCGATGGTTTCATCTTGTAAAATCTCTACTAAAACATTGCGTCCGTAGAGAGTAATTATTTTTTCAAAAAATGCTTTTTTATCTTTATATGCTTGTGAGTCTTGCACCATTTGGCTCCTATCTTAAAAGCATATTTTACCCTTTAAATCTTATTTTTAGTAAACTTTAGATAAAATATCCCCAATTATGCTAAATGTGGAGTGATTATGGAAAATTATGGTGCGAGTAATATTAAGGTCCTTAAAGGTCTAGAAGCTGTTAGAAAACGCCCGGGGATGTATATTGGTGACACTGGGCATCGTGGTCTACATCATCTTGTGTATGAAGTTATAGACAACTCAATTGATGAGGCTATGGCTGGACACTGTGACACCATTACTGTAACACTCACAAAAAATGGAACCTGTAAGGTCTCTGATAATGGTCGTGGTATTCCAACAGATATGCACCCAACAGAGGGTATGAGTGCTGCGACTGTTGTTTTAACAGTATTGCATGCTGGTGGAAAGTTCGATAAAGATACGTATAAAGTCTCTGGTGGTCTGCATGGTGTGGGTGTCTCGGTTGTGAATGCACTCTCTTCTGACTTGCATATGACGATTTATCGTGATGGACAAATTCATGAGCAAGATTTTAAAGAGGGGATCCCACAAAAAGCACTTGCAGTCACAGGTACAACACGTAAAACAGGAACAACCATTGAGTTTGCTGCTGATCCTTCCATTTTTACTGAGACGATTACTTTTGAGTACGAGTACCTCTCAAAAAGATTTAAAGAGTTAGCATACCTGAATCCATTTATTACTATTAAATTTAACGATGAGCGAGATGGTACAAAAGAGGTGTATCACTTTGAGGGTGGTATTGCACAGTATGTCTCCGATATGAACAAAAAAACGGCGGTTGCTGATGTCTATAGTTTTAGTGGTAAAGCAGATGATATTGAGTTTGATATTGCTTTAATGTATAACGATGGGTATGAGGAGAAACTTGCCTCTTTTGTTAATAACATTCGTACACCAAATGGAGGAACCCATGAGGCTGGTTTTCGTGCAGCACTCACACGTGTCATCTCAAACTATAACTCTAAAAACGGAGCAGCAAAAGAGAAAGATGTCAAAATATCTGGGGATGATGTACGCGAAGGGCTTATTGCCATTGTTTCAGCTCGTGTGCCTGAACCACAGTTTGAGGGACAAACAAAAGGAAAGCTTGGAAACACTTATGTGCGTCCACTGATTCAAAAAGCAACAGGGGATGCCCTTGCGAAGTACTTTGAAGAGAACCCTATACAAGCCAAAGCCATTGTTGCAAAGGCATTAGCAGCCGCTCGTGGTCGTGAAGCTGCAAAAAAAGCAAGAGATTTAACACGTCGTAAAGACAGTATGACAGTAGGGACACTTCCAGGGAAATTGGCAGATTGTCAAAGTAAAGATGCTAGCATTTGTGAGCTTTACTTAGTGGAAGGGGATTCTGCGGGTGGTTCAGCAAAAATGGGACGAGACCGTGTTTTTCAGGCGATTTTACCACTCAAAGGAAAGATCTTAAATGTGGAAAAAGCACGTTTAGAGAAGATTTTAAAATCAGATGAGATTACCAATATGATCACAGCAATGGGCTGTGGGATTGGTGAAGAGTATAAGGAAGAGAAACTGCGTTATCACAAAATCGTCATTATGACCGATGCCGATGTAGATGGTTCGCACATTCAGACACTGTTACTTACTTTCTTTTTTAGACATTTTCGTGATGTTGTGGAAAAAGGGTATCTTTACTTAGCACAACCACCACTCTACCGTTATAAAAAGGGTAAAAAAGAGATTTACTTTAAAGATGACCGTCAAATGAATGACTTCTTAATTGACAATGGTATAGAGTCTTTAGAGGGGCAAACTTTAGGGCATAATGATTTAGTGGCTTATTTTAAAATGGTGGATCATTATGCTGCAAGTCTTGAAGCACTTGAGCGTCGTTATGCACTTGTGGATCTCATTCGTCATTTTGTGGAAAACCCTGATTTGATTGCTTTAGGGGCACAAGATTTATTTGTTGCAATAGAGAAGTTTTTAGCAAGCATTAACAACAACATTTTGACAAAAACAATCAATGAAGAAACAAATGAAATCCATGTTTTTGTGCAAACACAAGGGGGAATGGAGGAGTTACTCATTAATGATGAACTTTTTTCTGCTCCACATTTTACAGAAGCAAATTTTGTCTATAAGAAGATTCAAGAGTGGGATTTGTCGTTTGAAAATGATATTATTGCAGAGCTTGAGAACATTAAAGAGTATGCACGTAAAGGTGCCTACATTCAACGTTACAAAGGTTTGGGTGAGATGAATCCTGAGCAACTTTGGGAAACAACAATGACACCTGAAAATCGTGTGCTTTTACAAGTCACTATAGAAGATGCAGCGATTGCTTCTGATGCGTTTACCCTCTTTATGGGTGATGAGGTTGAGCCAAGAAGAAACTATATTGAAACCCATGCAAAAGATGTGAAACACCTTGATGTATAAAATCTAGCGAAGCTATGCTGCTGCCTGAGATAAAAGAGCGAGAACAGAGATTTACTTTAGCATTACGGATGGGTTTGCCCATCTTTGCTTTGGTGTTAGCCCTTATTTCGCATACCCTCATTACAAATTACAGTTCTTTGGAGACCTCTTTTTATGTGGAGTCTCTTCTTCTTTTAGCGATTAGTACCTATTTTATATTTTACCTTTTATATAAAGGTTTTGATGTGCAGATCCGTGACTTTGCAAGTGGTGCATTTACACGTGAGTATTTGGAAAAATATGTAACAGAGGCACTCAAAAAACATAAAGAGTACACTTTAGTACTTGTGCGGGTCGAGAATTTGAGTGATATTAATCAACAGTATGGCATACAAGCAGGAGATAGAGTCTTGCAAAAAAGTGTGCGATGGCTGGCGGAGTCACTCAAAAAAGAGAAAATCACTCATTTCCCCATCGGGCATTTTCAAGGGGGCGATTTAATTCTGGGACTCAAGGGGCATAAAGAGCAGTACCAAACAGCTTTGGAGCTTCTCTCTTTAAAGGCGAGGGATTTTAAAGTAGAAGATATTGAGGTGAAAATTGCTACAGCTATTGTTGATACATACTATTCCCACGAACTCGATTTTTTACTTGAAAAATTGCTGCAAACACAAGAGCAAGAGCAGGGCATAGACCCGAGTCATTTGGAAGTGATGGTAATTCAAGCGATGAAACGTAAAAATTTGCTTATCCATTCTCAAGCTGTTTTTGAAAAAGAGAGCATTGTAATGCATGAGTGTTTTGTGAAACTCCAGGGTGAAAATGGAAAAATTATTTACCCAAAAACCTATATAAAAGTTATTCAAAAATTGGGACTGCGTTTAAATTTTGATATAATGGTTTTGCAAGAGTGTGTGCAAAAGTATCAGCAAAATGAGACAACTTTAGCACTCAATATTGCCCCTGCATCTTTAAGAAATGAAAAGTTTGTGCGGAGTGCACAAGATATTCTTGCACAAGGAGGGGTACAAAAAATAGTATTTATTTTGAGTGAAGAGGAGTATTACTCCTTTACAAGTCGCTACAATAGCATTATCAAACACTTAAAAAGTTTTGGGGTTTTGATTTGTATCGATAAAGTAGGGAGCTACCATGCAAGCTTTTTATATTTACGAGAGCTTGATATAGATATGATACGATACGATACCTATTACTCAAAAGAGGGTAAAATGGAAGAACATAAAAATATTATTGATGGTTTTTGTTTGATGGCAGAAGAAAAAAAGATAAAAACTTGGATAAAAAACTTACAAACGCAAGAGAGTTTGGAGATGGCACACTCAAGTGGGATTGATTATGTGCAGGGAAAATTTTTAGCAAATATAAACGAGGAATAAAAATGAAATACGGTGAAGCAATTGTGGATGCATTTGATGTTGAAAAAGATTTAGAGATATGGCCTAATGAGCATAAACGCAACTATGTGATAAAGATGACACTTCCAGAGTTCTCTTGCCTGTGTCCAAGGAGTGGCTACCCTGATTATGCTACAATATATTTAGAGTATACCCCTGATGCCTTTGTTGTTGAGTTAAAAGCAATCAAACTTTATATCAATTCATTTCGACAAAGACATATTTCCCATGAGAACTCTGCAAATGAGATATATGAAGTTTTAGAGAGAAAATTGCAACCAAAATATATGAAAGTTGTTGCAGATTTTAATCCTCGGGGGAATGTTCATACTGTTATAGAGATAGATAGTTCTAAAATAGCAAAGGATTAAATATGTTTAAGAAGATACTAGGGAAAAAAGAGCAGACAAAGGGAGAGTCAAAAGAGTTCAGTGAAGCACTGAGCAAAGTGCAAAATATGAACTTAACTGAAATGCGAATCTATGTCAATAATAAAATTGCATCATTTCCTGTGAGTACATATGGTTTGTTAGCTGTTATGGAAAAACTCACCCTTGAAAACAAAACAACAAATAAGCTCTACCTTGAAGAATCCGATACTGATGTGAAGAAAAAGAAAGCATTCGATTTGGTTTTGCTTGTTGCAAAAAGTACAAAGATTAACTTAAAAGTGCTTGATATGGTAGAGTATTTTACAAAAGTATATGCTCCTATTATTGCAAAATTTGATAAAGACAACAAAGAGATTTACACTTCAAGATTTCAAGAGATGCATACCCAAGCACTTGCTGCACTTGCAGTACTTGCTGATGATATGGATAAAGAAGATATTTTACGGTAGTAAATTTTTTTGTACATACTCGAGTGCAGCTTCTTTTGTTGTAAACTCTCCTTTTAGCTGTGCTTGGTAGGATGCTTCTAAAATATGTGCAAATATTTTAGAAGGTTTTATTCCTAAGGCGAGTAAGTCTTTTCCTCTCAATAAATTTGGTTTTTTCCCTTGTAAAATTTGCAGTTTTTTCGCTCGTTCATAGAGCTGGTTGATGTGTACAATCTTTGATGGCTTTTGTGCTTGTGCAAAAAGAAAGAGAAAGTACTCTTCTAAGGGTAATTTTCTTGCTAAAGTATATAAATCATAATCCGTAATGTGTGTATTTTGGAAGGCTGTTTTATGCTCTATGAGTATAAGAACTTTTCTCCTTAGCTTGGTGTCATTTGTGAAGTGTGCTAAAAATACTTGCGTTTGTTCTTTTGTAAAATAGTAACAAACAAGTGCAAACATAATCGATAAGTTTGTTTTGTTAGCTTCTTTGTGTGTGTATCTGTCTAAAGAGTCTGCAATGGTTTGGATTTGCTTTTGTACTAAAGTATTGAGTGGTGTAAAAAAATCAAAAGTGCCTAATTTTTGCAAGAGGAAAAAACCTTGCGAGATTTTTGGGGAGAGGAAAAACAATTTTTTCATCTCTTCTAATATGCGCTCTTTTGGAAGTTCTTGTAAAACTCCCTTTGCTACCATTTGCATGCAGAGTTTGAGTAAAGCAGGGGAGAGTTGCAGCGAAAAACGAGCAGACATTTGCACTGCTCGTAAGACACGCAGGGGGTCTTCTTGGAATGTTTGTGTATAAACAGCATTTAAAACCCCCTTTTGTAAATCTTTTTTTCCTTGATAGGGGTCTAAAAATTGCTGCGATGCCAGATCAAAACCAATCGCATTAATGGTAAAATCTCTTCTTTTCGCAGCACTTTGAAAGTCAAGTGTCGTGTCCACTTCTACAGAAAAACCGCGATGCCCCTGTGCAACTTTAGAGTCTCTTCTTGGAAAGGAAAAATCCACCGTATACTCCGCAAGTTGGAGTTGACAAATGCCAAAACTTTTTCCAACACTATTCACACTGCCAAACTCTCCTAAAAGTGCTTCAAGTTTTGCATAGGAGTCTATGCCATACACTTCAACATCAATGTCTTTAGAGGTTCGAGACAAAAAAAAGTCTCTTACATACCCCCCTACAATAATAGGATGTATATGATGTAACAGTAGTGTATTAAAGACACTATCTAGCTCTTTGGGATATGAAAACATTTGTGAAGTATACAAGAAAATATAATCATAGTCAATTTGGAATTTATAGAAATTATTTTACACTACCTGAAATTAGCATATTTGAAATATGATTGCAAATATGCTATCATACAAGCATATGGATATCAGCACTTATAAAAAAAGAATCGTCTGCAAGAGAACTTCTGAGATTCGTATTTCAAGGGAAATCTCATGAGTACAATTACACTAAGAATACCCGATTCAAAGCACGATAGGTTAAAACAATACGCAAAAGAGCAAGGAATTAGTCTCAATAGGCTTTTTGATGAATTTGCAACAGTTGCTCTTGCACAGTTTGATGCTAAAACAAGATTTACACTTATGGCTGCTAAAGGTGATGTCAAAAAAGGTATGGAACTTTTAGTAAATCCAGCATAGACATGCATTAACTTTTTCATAGGTGAAAATATAAAGGACACCTCTAAAGTTATTTGGGTATAATTTCAAAAAAATTTTCCCACAAAGAAGGAAACCCTTATGCAAAAAATAAGAAATATTGCCGTTATCGCTCACGTTGACCACGGTAAAACTACATTGGTTGATGGACTCTTAGAGCAGTCTGGTACATTTGGCTCACATGAGCAACACGATGAACGTGCTATGGATAGCAACGATTTAGAAAAAGAGCGTGGTATTACGATTCTTTCTAAAAATACAGCGATTCGTTACAAAGATCACAAAATTAACATTATTGACACTCCGGGTCACGCCGATTTTGGTGGTGAAGTTGAACGTGTACTCAAAATGGTAGATGGCGTTTTAGTCCTTGTTGATGCATACGAAGGTGTTATGCCACAAACAAAATTTGTTGTAAAGAAAATGCTTGCACTTGGTAAAAAACCAATCGTTGTGATTAACAAAATTGACAAACCTTCTGCTGAGCCAGATCGTGTTGTTGATGAGATGTTTGACCTCTTTGCAGATATGGATGCAACAGATGAACAACAAGATTTCCCTGTAATTTATGCAGCAGCGCGTGATGGTATTGCAAAGTTAGATATGGATGAAGAGGGTGGTGATTTTCAATGTATTTTTGAAACAATCTTAGAGCATGTTCCAGAGCCAGAAGGATCTGCAGAAAATCCTCTCCAAGCACAAGTATTTACACTTGATTATGATAATTATGTGGGGAAAATCGGTATTAGCCGTATTTTCAATGGTACGGTAAATAAAGGTGACAATGTAATGCTTGCAAAAGCAGACGGCGAGATGGTAAAAGGGAAAATTTCTAAGCTTATTGGTTTTCATGGTTTAAATCGTATGGAGATTGATCAGGCTGAAGCTGGAGATATTGTGGCATTTGCTGGAATGGAAACTGTCGATGTTGGCGATACTGTGGCCGATCCAACTAACCCTGTAGCACTTGACCCTATGCATGTTGAAGAGCCGACTCTTACAGTTATTTTTGCAGTCAATGACTCTCCACTTGCTGGAAAAGAGGGAAAACATGTTACATCAAACAAACTGCGTGAGCGTTTAGAGTTTGAGATGCGTACAAATGTTGCGATGAAACTTGAGGTTATTGGTGAGGGTAAATTTAAAGTATCAGGACGTGGAGAACTTCAAATTACCGTCCTTGCTGAAAATATGCGTCGTGAAGATTTTGAGTTTAGTATCTCTCGTCCTGAAGTTATCACAAAAGAGATTAATGGTGTCAAATGTGAACCATTTGAGCATTTAGTGATTGATGTTCCTGAAGATTTAAGTGGAACAGTTATTGAGCGTTTAGGCAAAAGAAAAGCAGAGATGAAGTCAATGCTTCCAATGGGTTCAGGTTTCCAACGTATTGAGTTTGAGATTCCTGCACGTGCTTTGATTGGTTTTCGAGGACAATTTTTGACAGATACAAAAGGGGAAGGTGTCATGAACCACTCTTTCTTAGAGTTCCGTCCATTTACAGGGGAAGTTGAGTCACGTTCTTATGGTGCACTTGTCTCTATGACTGCTGGTTCAACACTTGCATTTTCTCTTTTTGGTATTCAAGATCGTGGTGTTCTTTTTATTGGTGTGCAAACAGAAGTATACGAGGGAATGATTGTAGGGGAACATTCACGTTCCAATGACCTTGTTGTGAATCCTATTAAAGGAAAAGCACAATCAAATGTCCGTTCTTCTGGAGCAGATGAGGCGATTAAACTTGTCCCACCACGCGATATGTCACTCGAGCGTGCTCTAGAGTGGATAGAAGATGATGAGTTGCTTGAAGTCACACCAAAAGCAGTACGTATTCGTAAAAAATTCTTAACTGAGGGTGAGAGAAAACGTAACTCTCGTAAATAATTACTCTTTAAAAAATGCAATAATTCTTTTTTCAAGCCAATACTCTGGCTTGAAAATACTCCCACCAATAAATCCGACATGACCACCATATTGACTCACTTCAAGTTGAATACTTTTTGAAATTTCTGTTTGTGTAGGAATGACTTCGGGGCTCATAAAAGGGTCATCAAGTGCATGGATAATAAGTGTGGGAATTTGTATATTTTTTAAAAATTGTTTTGCACTCGATTTTTTATAGTAATCTTCTACTGATGCAAAACCATGAATAGGAGCGGTATAAGCGGCATCAAACTCCCAAAAAGTTTTCAATTTGTGAACTGCACTGCGTTTGATGTGTAGAAGAGATTCCATATTATGGGTATTGTACTTTCTTTCAAGACTTTTATTGAGCGCTCGGACTAAGTAAGCTTGATAATATTTTGCAAGACCCTCGTTGATAGCATTGGCAGATATATCGAGTTGTAGAGGTGCAGAGACACCAACCGCTTTTTGTAAAAAACTCTTTTCTTTTGTTTCTCCTAAGAGCTTTAAGAGCATATTTGCGCCTAAAGAGTAGCCAATAGCAAAAAGTTGTGCTTTTGGGTACTTTGTATGCAGGTGTGCGATAAACTCTCTTGCATCACCACTCTCTCCACTATGATAGGAACGAGGCAGTCGATTGTCTTGTGTGGCACAGCCTCGAAAATGCATGAGCACAACAGAGTAGCCCTCATGATTGAAAGCATGCATAGCACCTTGAATATAAGGAGATTTGTAAGAGCCTGCAAGTCCATGAAAAAGAACAACAATGGGAGTATCTGGTTGATGTTGTGTGATTTTTGACCAATAGATTTCTAAAAAATCGCCATCAGAGAGAGAAAAGGTTTCTATGGTGAAATCAAGCGGAGCTAATCTCCTAAAAAAAGTTGCAAAAATAGTCTGAAGGTGTTTGTTCTTCAGACCAAACGCAGGTTTAAATTTTTGAATGCTTACTGCTTGTCATGTAAAATTGCATCGAGTGTTGCAAAGACATTATCGCTGCCTGATTCCATCTCTTCAAAGGCGCCAAGGAGTGCTTGCATATCGACATTTTCTTGAACCATGAGTTCAAAGACTTTATGGGTACCATTATGCACAATAGAGTGTGGAAGCTCAAGGCCTTTATAGTGATTTGAATCTGAGAAATTCTCTTTCCCATCTCCCTCATAGTACCATTTCCCTAAACGGCAGTTATGATGATCGACAAATTTGAACTGCTCTTCTTTGGTTAATGCAGAGTAGTAAGTGTTTACTTTCCATAAAATATGATCGAGTTTAGCTAAAGACATAAAGACACGGTGATTGGAAAAAGTGATAGATCCAAAGGTCTCAATGAGTGCTTCTGAATCTGCCGCAAGGTATCGATTGAGTCTATTGATGGAGTCATTTGATTCGGAGATTTGGTCTTGGATATTTTGAGATTGTTCAGAAACGGTCATAACATCTTGTTTCATTGTTTGGAGAGAGATGTTAATCTCTCCTACGGCTTTATCTGTTCTATCTGCAAGTTTACGCACTTCATCTGCAACCACGGCAAAACCACGACCATGCTCACCAGCACGAGCAGCTTCTATGGCAGCATTGAGGGCAAGCAGGTTTGTTTGATCAGAAATATCTTTAATGAGGGTGAGGATACTTGTTATATCATCTGTCCGTGCTGAGAGTCCATCGATGGTTTCTCGTGAATCATCAGAGAGTTGGTTGAGCTGATCTAAAACATCAACAACACTCTGTGTGCGTTTGGATGAATTTTGTATACTTGTTGCAAGTTCAGTTGTTTTTACTAAACCTGCTTTTGAACTGTTTACAGATTCTGCAAGGTTTCCTTGAATATCCATAATATTTGCTTTGAGATGCACATTTTGCATTGCCATAAGTGCTTCGAGCTTATCTGGAGTATCATTGTTTTGTATCTCATGGAGTTCGCTCTCAAGCTGTGCGATTTTTTCTTTGAGACTGTTGTTCTCCTCTTGAAGATTGCTATATTCACTCTTGAGTTGTTGGTGTTGTATCTCAAGG
>JALWON010000336.1 GCA_027083475.1 Sulfurimonas sp. | reverse complement strand
ATAATAATCTATTTGTATTTCCTTTTTCTGTTTCTAAGTAATGACTATGAAATCTACATTATAATTAATATCATTAATAGAAAAATGTAGATCTAAAACTTTCACCTATCGGGTGCGACTTTTTCAATCATAACGGTTGAATTATGACACAAACAACATTAAATTTCAAACTACAATCCACAAACGAAAAATTAACACCAAGAACAGGAGTGGCAATACTTGGAGAATATCTCAAAGGTATGAATCTTGAAACACTCTGTAATGATAACTTACCTAAAGCCAAGAGGAACAATGGTTACTCAGCCTTTGAATTTATTTATCCTCTCATTTTAATGCTTCATAGTGGTGGAAGATTCCTCGATGATATCAGAGATATTAAAATCGATAAAGCACTTACAACTCTTTTAAAAATACAAAACATTCCAACGGCAAATGCCTTTTCAAAGTATCTTCGTAAACATGGGACTAATGGAGAAGAAGGTATGAGAAAAATAAACAAGAAATTTCTTAAACGATTTTTAAAGAGTATTGAGAATGAAGAACTTATCTTAGATATTGATGCAACATTTATTGAAGCTCATAAAAATACAGCTAAGTGGTCATATAAAGATGCACCAGGGTATATGCCTATGGTTGGACATATAAACAACGGTTGGGTCATAGATGTAGATTTTAGAGAAGGTAATGAGGCACCAGCAAGTAAGAACCTAGAGTTTATTAAGCAGTGTGAACTACAGCTTCCTTTAGGAAGAAAATTTGATAGATTCAGAGCAGACAGTGCATCTTATCAAGCTGATATCTTTAACTACTGCGAAGAGAAAAGTATACTCTTCACAGTAACAGCTAAAAAGAACACCAATGTATTTGACTCCATCAAAAGTATCAAAGATGAAGAGTGGCAAACTTTCTCAAACAGAGAGAAGATAGCAGAGTTTACTCATACCATGCAAGATACTGATAATGCTTTTAGGATGATAGTGATAAAAAAAGATATAACACCAACACTCCCTACACTAGAAGGTTATATTGGTGATGAAGTGATGATGCAACATCAAGATGAAATTTACTATTGTATCGCTACAAACGACAATAACCTCACTCCATCGGAGATAATCAAACTTCATCGCCAAAGAGGTGAAACAAGTGAGAACAAAATTAAAGAGTTAAAAAATGGTTTTAATATGAGCTATCTTCCAAGTTCAAACTTAGAAGCAAATGCATTTTATTTTCATATTGGTACTGTGGCTTATAATCTCTTTTTACTCTTCAAGCAAATCTTAGATAAGAACCTACAAAAACATACAGTAAAGACTATCAGATACAAACTCTATAATATCGCTGGTAAGGTAATCTCTCATGCGAGAGAAACTATTCTCAAAGTAAATGAGGAGTTTGTACAACTACTTCAAATAATAAGACAAAGAGCTTATGAAGAGAGTTTGCAATGATAATAAACTCAAACCTGAAAAAGTCAATAATAGCACTGCTGAAATTTATCAAAAGACAAGAAGCATCTCTAAAAACTATGAATCTTGCACTAAAATTGAAAAATTTAATACAAATGGAATCAAAAATATGTAAAGTGTGATTTTATAGCCTGATTAGGTGCTTCTGAATTCAAAAAAAGATGAGTTTTTTATGAATTTGGACGTGTGGGAATGTTATGGAATTATTTGGGATATAAAAATCTTGGCATAGAAGCTTTAAAGGAAAATAGTACTTAGTTAATTAGCAGAAAAAGAAAAGAATATAATATACCATCATAAGAAAACTATTAAAGAGGAGAAAATTTAAATACAAGACCATTAAGATATCTGATATGAAGTAGTCAAGCAAATTTAAAAAAATGGATATAAGTAAGAGAACAGACAAGGCGGAATATTAGGACTTCATCCAACATCCTGAAATAAGAAATTATTTTATATCGAAGGAATTATAACTAAAAATGGAAAAGGCAGTGCTCAATGGACTATTTGGAAAGCAATATAGAGTTCTGAAGATCAGTTTATAAGAATTATTAACTTTTGGAGTGAATACTAAGATTTTCTGTTGTACATTTAATAAATGTATTGTCTTCGGAGAGCTCGCACGTGGTTTTTTCGAGGACTGTTATAGAATTTTGCTTGCTTTCTCCATCAACTTCGTTAAAGGATTTTGAAACTAATATTGATATTGCAATCCAAATAACATTAATTAAACTAGCTATAATTGGAATAAATATATTATAATCAGTATTATAAAGATGCCACATCCCAAGTCCAAAAGAAGATAAAATACCAATACTAAATATCCACCACCGAGAATAATCTAAGAGGGATAATACTCTTCTTGAAATTCTATTAGTGTTTCCTTTGTGCTCCTCCCATTCAAAAAAATGATCTTTATCATTAAAAAATATTTTTAATTGTTGCTTTATACCTTTATGTATATAATCAGCAATTAATAAAATTTTTGATGTACTTTCTAATGATCTAACCATAAGTATAAAAATAACTAGAGGTACAACAAAGAGATATAGATAGGCCATCACTTCTTCATTTAGTTTAGTATTTAATAAAAATACACTTTGTCCCGCTACAACAGAAAACATGATTGAAATTGATTTTCTTTGTTCTGTAATAAGATACATTAACTCTTGTCTTAATTCATGATATTCTGATAGGATTATTTTAACTCTATCATCATCATGTGATGGTCCTTTATTAAACACTGATTGCTTCTTTTTTGATTATTATTTTATTTGTTGGTATATGAATAATCACATTATCATTATAAGCAATATCTTTAATAAACTCAGTTATAACTTCTATAACCGAGGAAGAATGATTGTGATCTACTTTAGTTTCTGGATGAGGATAGTAAATCCAAGCATTATGGTACATAGACATATATTCTATTTTGCATTTTACAAATGAAAAAGTTTCTGGATGTATATTCTCAAGCCATTGAACATTCTCAAAAGTATAATCTGGGTTTAAGATTGCAAAACTATATGGATAAATAGAGAGATTTAAAGTCGCATTAAAACAATCATCTAAATTTAATCCCAATTTTTTAAAGTATTTTTTTTGTATTTTAATGGTTCCATCAGGATATGGAGTTTTTTGAGATTGTCCTGAAGCAATTTGATATCCTTTGATAACTTTAGCACGAAGTCTTATAATATTCATATATGTTCATTACTCCTCTTAAGCATTATCATAATAGTTGCAATATTTGTTTTACTTTCAGTGAACTTACATTCGGTATGTTAAAAACTTATTTTTTAGATTGTATAGTATACAACAATTGAGCTTAGATTATTTAATACCGAAATTATGGTTCCAAAAAGCCAAAGATTTCTTCCACGTTTTTTTGCTATTTCTATCCAGGAACTCCATAGAAGATGATATTTACACAAGGGGTGAACAATCCTATATGTATAATCTTACTTTATCATATACTTTCTCAGAGTAATTGCAAGTACTCTTGCAGCTCTTTAGCCACTTTTTCTTTCATGTTTTGAGGAGAGAGAATGATGATGTGAGGCAGCCATGCTTTTATGAGGTTGTCCACCTCCTCTTCAGACGAGACCTCAAAACTGATCTCAAGTGAGCCGTCGCTGTTCTCTTGAATGATTTTCTGAGAGACAAGATGTTTTTTTCTTTTAAAGTAGTGTGCTATTGGCTCTAACACCTTGATTCTTACTTCAAACTGCACACCATCTTCAAACCATGCTGTAT
>JALWON010000335.1 GCA_027083475.1 Sulfurimonas sp. | reverse complement strand
GTCATTAAATCTTTTCCCAAAATGTGCCGTTTGGGGTATCCATCAGATTGACTCCAAGGGCGAGGATTTCTTCTCGAATTTTGTCAGATTGTGCAAAATCTTTTGCTTCTTTGGCAAGATTACGCTTGTTAATGAGCTCTTCCAAGTGTGCCTTTGTCTGTGCATCTACCCCAAATTGAAAGTACTCAAAAGGGTTTTTCACACCAAAGCCCAGTACTTGTTCTATGAAAGATAAATTTGCCATGGTTTCACGTTTGAGCAGTTTGTGCTTGCCTGGTGTATCTAAGGTCTCATTTGTTTTTGCAATCATTTCATCAATGAGTGCATTGGCAGAGGAGGTGTTTAAGTCATCTTTTAAAATGCTTAAGAGTTGCTCTTGAAAAGGTGTTTTTTCTTCACTCACAGCAAGTCCAAAAAGGCGTTTTTTTAAGCGGTAGAGTTTATCGAGCCGTTTTTTTGCACTCTGTAAATCTTGCGTATTGAAGTTAAAGTTTGAGCGGTAATGTGTGCCTAAAAGATAAAAACGCAGAACCTCTCCATCATACTCTTTGAGGGCATCTTTGAGAAAAAAACTATTGCCGAGTGATTTACTCATTTTTTCACCATTAATGTTTACAAAACCATTATGCATCCAGTAATTTGCCAAGGCATGATTACTTGAACATCGTGTCTGTGCCGCTTCATTTTCATGATGGGGAAAGAGTAGGTCTGCACCCCCTCCATGAATATCGACACTAAACGCAGTGTTTGGTTTGGCCAAATGTTTCTCAATCATAGCAGAACACTCAAGATGCCATCCCGGACGACCAGCCCCATAAGCAGAGCTGAAACTGACACTCCCATCTTTGACTGATTTCCAGAGGGCAAAATCAGCAGGGTTTTTTTTCATGCTCGAACTTGCAATGCGTTCTTGCTTGCTCTCTTCTTCTTGAAAGCGTTTGGAGAGACTGAGGTATTGGCTGTCGCTTGCTGTATCAAAATAGACATCCCCATCTTCTGTAACATAGGCATGATTGTTCTCAATGAGTGTAGCAATCATGCTTTGCATCGCATCAAGATTTTGAGTGGCTTTTGGTTCTATATCTGGGGGACGTACCCCAATGGCTTGCATCTCTTTGTGAAAAACATCGGTGTAAAAATCTGTAATCTCTTGAATATCCTTCCCGAGTTCTTGGGCTTTTTTGATGATTTTGTCATCTATATCTGTGATATTTCTTGCATAGGTCACATCCAGACCATCGGCTTGAAGGACACGGGTGAGCAGGTCAAAAACAAGGGCAGATTTTGCATGTCCTAAGTGTGCATTGTCATAGACGGTAGGTCCACAGACATACAGAGAAACTTTCCCTGCCTCTTGGGGGATGAACTTGCGTTTTGTTTTTTCAACAGAGTCGTAAATATGCATAAAAAACCTTAAGAGATAAGATGAATTGTGTAACTATGGATGAAGAGCAACAGCAGCGTAAAAAGCGATGCACTAACTCCCAAATAGATACTGTTTTGAGAACGAAGTATAGCAAAAAAGTTGCTTATGCCAAAGGTACGCATGGTAAAGAAAAAGCTGATAAAACCGCCAAGTGTGCTTGCAAGTGCCAAGCCAGCTACACCAAAAGGGGTGATAAACAGCAGTGCAAATGTAATGTATGCCCCTAAAGAGAGTGTTGCAATCTTGGCAGCTTGCATCTGCAACTCTTTTGCATAGAGCCAAAGTACAAAGAGTTTTTGCAGCCCAAAGGGGAGGAGCCCTATGAGATACATTTGCAGCACAGCACTTGTTTGTGTGGTATCACTTGCATCAAATGCACCCCGTTGAAATAAGAGCCATGTGATTTCTTGGGAGAAGATAATGCCTCCAATGGTACTTGCTGTGAGAATAAAAGCCAAAAACCAAAAAGCTTTTGCAAGGTTTGCTTTGGCTTGGGGTTCATCACCATTTTTTAGGGTACGGGCAATTTTTGGAAAGAGTGCCACCGAGGTTGCAATGGCAAAAAGGGCTAAAGGGAGTTGAAAAATTCGGTTGGCATAGTAGAGGTAGGAGATACTGCCTGTCACTAAAAAAGAGGCTAAAAAAGTATCTAAAAAGGCAGAGACTTGTGCCGTTGAATTGCCCCACATAGCAGGAAAAAAGTTCCGACGGAATTTTTTTGTGTCTTGTTTAATGATGCTTTTTTTACTACGAAGGTACTTCAAACCTCCCACAAGGAGTCGCATCAAGCCAAGTTTATAGAGTGTGAGAAGATGCACACCAAGTTGCAAGACTCCACCGACAACAACACCAATACTCAGGGCATAAACAATTACGGGGGCTTCTTTATGTTGCGTTAGAAGCAGTGCGACAATAAGAGAGATGTTGAGCAGGGCAGTGCTAAATGCAGTCGTGGCAAAATGGTGTTTGTACTGTAAAATACCACTTAAAAAAGTCATACTGAAAATGAGTGGAAGATACCAAAAATTGAGTGCAACATAGGGTGCAGCAATGCTTATAGTCTGTGCATCAAAACCAACAGCAATCGCTTTTGTAAAGAGTGCAGGAAGGAGATTGACAAGGAGTGTGATGAGTAAAATAATCGAGACAAAGATTAAAAAAATATGGACACTAAAAACAGCCTTGTGCTTTGTTCTGGCAAATGCAGGGATGAAAACCTGTGTAAATGCCCCTTCTGCAAAGATACGACGAAAAAGATTAGGGAGCTTAAAAGCGATAAAGAAAATATCACTGTAGATGTTAGCACCAAGGGCAGAGGCTGTGAGTAAGTCTCTGATAAAACCTAAGATACGAGAGAGTAAGATTCCAAAACTATTGGTGAATATGGCTTTAAACATGGGCTTCTTTTTATTTTTACATAATTTTAACAAATATTTAGTTAAACTATAGACTAAAAAAATTGAGTGGGTGGCTTATGGCATTATTTGGAACACAAAAAGAGGCAGTTGCTAAAACTAGCAGAGTACGAACAACTGTTGTTCGTACGAAAAATGTTGTGAGTGAGTTACAAAAAGTTGCAAAATCGTATGAAGTCTCTGTGGAAAGTTTGGATTTTAACATACTTGAAGTGCAAACATTTACCCGTATGAATGAAGAGAACAAAGAGGGAGAGTGGGAACTTTTACCCGCAGATGAACTCTACCAACTCGATGAAGAGTCTGCTCTTTTGAATCCATTTTTTCAAATTAAACAGATGTATGAAGTTGAAATTTTTTCTAAAAATACAGAAGCTGACCCCTATAAAGATTTTAAATTGGCCATTGGAGCCAACGCTACAAAATGTAAAATATATTTGAGTATTTTGGCAAATTCACATGTCAAATACAATAGACATTTTGAGCAAGAGTTTGAGATTATGGTGCAAAAGAAAAAGTTACGAGCAGGTATCTTACTCAATGTTTTTGATGAGATGATGCAGGATGTTATCTCGCAAGTGACAGCATATGTGCGTGTGCAACAAGAAGTAACTTATAGTAAAAATGAGACGATTTTGATTGCACAAGGCTACGAACCAACATTCACTGTTGATGATGCTTTAATTTTGCATTATGATAAAAAACAGGATGTGGATGAAAAAACAAAAATAGATTATGCCAAACGTGGTTTTATTCAAGATGTGCAAAAAGGTGAGGTACTGATAGAGTACATTAAGCCAAAAAAAGGAAAAGCGGGACGAGATTGTCGTGGAAAGTTTTTAGCTCCGAGCGAACCACAAGTAAAAAATGAACCAAAGTTTAGTGTTGATGATACCATTAAAGTACTTGAAACAGAAATCTCCATACAGTATATTGCCAATGAAAATGGGTATATTGCTTTTGAGAATAACACATACCGTCTGAAAACAGATGTGGAGATTAAAGAGATCAGTTTTAAAACAACAGGCTCTATTATCACAGGAATCGATTCAGATGTTTCCATTAATGTTGCTGAAAAGGATGTTTTAAAAGAGGCCATTGGGACAGGAATGGTTGTTGAGGTTTCAGAGATTGATATTGATGGTAATGTAGGGCAAAATGCCAAAGTAACCGCACTCAAAGCAAATGTCGGCGGGCAAACACATAAAACGGCAACCATTACAGCAGATACATTAGACATTAATGTGCATAAAGGGAGTGCTTTTGGGAAAAATATTCATATAACCCGTTTAGAACACGGGAGTGTTGATGGAGAATATATCAGCATTGCACAAGCGTTGGGTGGAAAAATTAAAGGCAAAGAGATAACACTTGAAGTGTGTGCTTCGCATGTCGCAGCAACTGCGTCAAAATATATAGAGATTCAGAAGCTTTTAGGGAGTGAAAATACTTTTACGATTGACCCTGCAGTGCAAGAGGATCAACAAGCGACACTTTTGGAACTCGATAAAGCAATTAAAGAGAAAAAACAGACACTCAAACAGACACTCAAAGATTTGCAGACACACACAAAACTGATACAAGAGTCCACAACGGCTTTTAACGATGTGAAAAAGCGACTGATAAATTACAAGAAAAAAGGGATTAAAATGCCCGCCTCGTTTGTTGCACAATATAAAAAATTTCAAGAGATGCAGACAGCGTATAAGGAATTACAATATCACAAAAAAACGCAAGAAGAGGAACTTTTGCAATTGCAAACAAAAAGAGAATCTTTTCAAGATCATATTACTGAGGCACGCATTATTAATCGTGATCGCTGGATTGGATTTAATGAGATACGATTTCATCTTGTAAGCCCCAAATTAGAGTTAGTCTATAAACCACAAGAGGGCTCAAGTGATAAAATTTTTGGTGTGGTAGAAGTAGCAGAAGGCGAGTATGAAATTCAAGCACTGAAAGAGTAAGGGGAAGAGATGATAGTAGGACTCAAGGGAAATATAGTCTATAAAGAGCCAGGTTTTGTGCATATAGATGTGCAGGGAGTTGTGTATGAAGTTTTTATCTCTTTACAGACTTTTGCAGCTATTACAGAAGCAACACATTCTTTGTATATAACACAGATTATTCGTGAGGATGCAGCACTTCTTTTTGGTTTTTTACAGATGAGTGAGAAAAAAATGTTTGCACGACTTATTAAAATCAACGGGGTCGGACCCAAGGTTGCTATGGCGATTTGTTCTACCTACTCTCCTGATCAATTTGCAAAAGTTATTAACAATAAAGATATGAATGGTGTGAAAAAAGTTCCTGGGATTGGTCCAAAAAGTGCAGGAAGAATTTTAGTAGAACTTGTTGGTTTTGATGAAGAACTTTTAGCTTCATCAGGTGATGCTCCTGAGAGTTCTGTTGCGTTTGCACAGGCAACAGAAGCATTGGAAGCCTTAGGATTTAAAAAAGATAAAATATCAAAAGTCCTCAGTAGTTGCAGTGCAAATGACACCGCAGCTTTAGTCAAAGAAGCCTTGAAGTTGTTATAAATGCAAACAGAAGGGAAAATACTTTTTTTTAATGAAAATGATGGCAAGGGTATTATTATTACCGCTACACGAGAGAAGATAAATTTTGTTGTTGCAGAGTGGAATGATTATGAGTTAATGCCGACAACAGGTTTAGAAGTTGTTTTTGATGTAGGAGATAATTATGCCTATGAGATTTTTGCTAAGGAAAATTATGTTGCAGAGAATTCTTTAGAAAAAGATGATGATACTTTTGAGGAGAATATACTTGTAGAAGAGGAAGTAATAGAAGATGATGTAGAAATATCTGAGGAAGAACATGAGGCTTTTGAAGACGCAACCCTCATTGATGTTTTAGATGATGCAGAGTGTGATGTTTTAAAAGAGGAACGACCCCAGAGTATTACAAACACTCTAAATCTCTCTACTGCAATCAAAAATTATTTTACAATGATCCAAGAGAATATTGAGAAGCGAAAGGCATATAAAAATGCAGAGGGAAGGCTTGAGTACCTTTTAGTACGCCGTTTTTTATGGACAACATACAATAACCTCACAGAAATTGATATTCAAATTATTACTCCTAAGATACGTACTTTAGGAGAAGACCTCACAAAAATGAGTAATATTTATGATGATTTTAGACGAAAAATCAAGTATCCTAAATTAGCCTATGCAGAAGTTTTTTTAGCATCACAAGCAGAGTATTTGAAAATACGACGTGGTGCACAGAAGATACTAGAAAAATTAGAAAGATTACGACTTGATGAACAGACAATAGGTGCTCTCAAAGAGGTGCGTAAAAAAGAGCTTCAAGAGAGTATTGACTCAGAACAGTTGAGTGCTTTAGAAGATGAATTTAAATCGCTTAGTGGTAGTTATGTGGATGTGGTACATATGATGGCAGAACTTGATGAGCGCTATAAGTCAGATATGCAGTTATTGACAGATTTTGAGCAAGAGTATCGAGAAGATTTTTATAAGCTTTTTGGCATTGAAGTGAAAAAACATGAATTTGATCTTGTTGATATTTTAAATGCACAAGCCTATATATTTGACCTGCAACTTTGGCATAAAGCCAAACACTCAAAATCGATTAAGGCACATTTTAAACAATCTTCGATTTCAGGAGAACTCAATACACGTACCTACTTAAAATACTATTTAAGTACTCAAGATGAAACAAAAGCGACCGAGGAGACAAAAAAACTTTTTACGCTTTATGAGTATTTGAGTTCTATTCATAAAGAGTATATTTTGCTTGTTATGGCGACACCACAAGATGCCCTTGATTATGAAGCAGCGATAAAATCTATGCAAAAGTCATACGAAGTAAAAACTTTTGTTGATGAGCTGAATGCTATTAAATGGGCTATGAAAAACAGTGTGAAAGTTTTGGTGTTGGAAGAGGAGTTAGTCAAGGTAAGAGCGGAGCGTTTTATTGAAATTTATGCAAAAAATGTTCTCTCAAAACCAAAAATAGTTCTTATTGGAGAGAAGCCAAAAAACAGTAAACTGTCCATAGAAAAATTGTTGCAAAATGGAGTCTCTTCGAGGCTTGTTGCACAGGCAGTGCGAGATTGTGTGGAGAAAAAATAAGCATCTCTTTTAAACAAAACTTTTTGTTCCACGTACATCGTAGAGGTCTTTGTAGCGAAATGTGAGAAGATTTTGCATAATTGCAAAGAGAATCATAAAATTGATGAAGCTACTGCCTCCATAGCTAAACATAGGGAGAGGAACACCTACAACAGGTGCATACCCGATAGTCATAGAGATGTTTACCCCCATGTAAATAAAAATCATAAAAGAGATGGCAATTGTGACAACTTTAATAAAGTAGTCTTTATTGATATAACTTAAACTAAAGAGATGTAAAATGAGAATAACATAGGTTAAAATAAGTGCTAATGCGCCTAAAAATCCTGTTCTCTCGACAACAAAGGCAAAAATAAAGTCACTTGTTGCGATGGGTAAAAAACGCATCTGCGTTTGTGTGGCATCTTCTTTGCTTTTCCCCATCCAGCCGCCAGAGCCAATGGCAATAATAGATTGTTGGACATGGTAGGATGGCTTTTCTGATAAAAAGTCAGTAATGCGAGTTCTTTGGTAATCATGCAAGGCAAATTTATAAACAAGTGGCGAGACAAGTAAAACAGTACTAAAAATAACAAGCCAAATTTTCCAATAGACGCCAATATAAAATAAAATGCCATAGCCTATAAGCAGGAGTACCATAGCCGTACCCAAATCGGGCTCTTTGGCAATAAGAATAAAAGGGAGCAAAATATAGAGACTGATTTTGAAAAAATCTTTGACTCTATACCCCTCTTTTGGAGGTGGATTTTTACTGATGAGGTAAGCGAGCATGAGAATGAGTGCAGGTTTGACAAATTCTGAGGGTTGGATGGTCGCATTGATAAAAGGAATGCTAATCCAGCGTTGTGCCCCAAGGCGTGCATGTCCAAAAAACTCAACAGCAAGTAAAAGTCCAATATTTGCCCAGTAAATGAGTGGAATCATCCAACTCATTCTGCGAATGGGAAGTAAAAAGATACCAATATAGGTAAAAGTGGCAATAGTGACATAAGCCATCTGCTTTTCTGCTAAGGCAGGGACAACTTCACCAATGAGCCAATTGGAGCCAATTACTAAAGGAAGTATCAATATGATAGAAAAAAAGTCAAATTGTGCTAAAATACTCTTATCAAATCTCCACAAACGAGTAACTCCAAATAATTATTATCAAATTGTAGCATAAAGGGAAGGAAATGAGAGAAGAAAAAGAGTATGTGAGTGGAAATACAGAGCGATTAGATGTTTTTTTAAGCCATGCTATAGGGCAAACACGCTCACAGATTGCACAACTGATAAAACAAGGGGCTGTTTTTGTAGAAAATAAAAAAATTGCACGTGCAGGAATGAAACTCAAAATCAATCAAAAAGTACGGGTTGTTTTTCCTGAACCAATAGTACAAGAAGCTCTTAATGTTGATTTTGATGTTGAAATTCTTTATGAAGATGAGGATGTCCTTGTCATCAATAAGCCAAGTGGGGTGACTGTGCATCCTGCACCGAGTGTCAAAGAAGCAACCTTAGTGGATTGGTTAAAACACAAAGGTATTCGACTCTCTACCATTAGCGGGGAAGAGCGTCATGGAATTGTGCATCGCCTCGATAAAGGCACAAGTGGGGCGATGGTTATTGCAAAAAATAATGATGCACATGAGTTTTTATCCTTGCAACTGCAAGATAAGAGTATGGGGCGCTACTATTTAGCCGTGGTGACACCACCACTCAAAGAAGATATAACCATCGTGGAGTCTAACATTGGTCGAAGTGCGCATAACCGTTTGAAGATGGCTTGTGGTTTAGAACATGGAAAATATGCAAAAACAGTGTTTAAAAACTTAGCACTTTCAAAGGATGAAAAAACGCAACTCATAGCGTGTAAACTTTTTACAGGACGCACACATCAGATACGGGTGCATTTAGAGAGCCTTAATCGCCATATTTTAGGTGATCACATCTATGCACAGAGTCCTAAAACAGAGAAAACGGAACGAATTTTGCTACATGCTTACATCATATATTTTAAGCACCCAAGAACAGAAGAAAAGGTGTTTTTTCAAGCAAAATTTGACAATATTATGCAAGAAAATTTAGAAAAAAAATTTAATTTGGAGGATATAAATGAACATATACAAATCGATACTCTTATTCGCAGCTTCAATGCTGCTCTTTAGTGGATGTGCGGGATCACCAAAGCCAAAAGAAGAAACAACCATAGATGCTACTTTACCCGTAGTGACACTCACACAACATGGTGTTGTTGTTGATATGAAGGCGATAGGTTTTGAGTGGAAGAGTATTACTGACCCAAGAGTGCAGGGGATATACATTTATAAAGCTTCTCCTGATGGCGAGAAAGGCTTGGGAAGCTTAGAGTATTATACAACGATTAAAGGGAGATTTTCTACACACTATATCGATAGTGATGTTGAGCCAAGCAGTACCTATAATTATTCTTTTAAAACATTTAGTAAAGATGCAGAGGGGAAGGCGAGTAAACTTGTTGTTGTGACATCAAAAAAAGTACTTGCCTCTGTTTCGTGGATCCATGCCCAAACAGGAATGCCCCGCAGTGCAAAGATTATTTGGCGACCGCATAACAATGAGATTGTAGAGTCTTACATCATTGAACGCAGTACTCTAGAAGATGAAGAGTGGGAAGAACTCGCGAGTGTAGAAGGGCGTTTGAGTGCAGAGTATATAGACAGAGATTTAAAAGATAATTATGTCTACAAATACCGCATACGTGCTAAAACATACAATGGTATTGTTTCTACTCCAAGTGCTGTTGTTAAAGTGGTGACAAAAGCCTTACCTTTAGGTGTGACGAACATCCAGGCAAGCAATAACTTAGCAAAAAAAATAAAAGTAACATGGAATCCATCAAAGGCAAAAGATTTTGATCTATATTATGTCTATAGAGCTGCCAAACTTGATGGAGCGTATAAGTTAGTGGCTACTTTACACAATCCAGTCTATGTGGATGAAGATATAAAAAAAGATGGTGAAAGCCACTTTTATAGAGTGAGTGTGGTTGATAAAGATGGTTTAGAATCAGAACATGATGCTGTTTCTGTGCAAGGGATGAGTCTTATCAAACTCAATCCTCCTGCAATTTTTAATGCCTCACTTGATGGGAACAAAATAGAGATTGTTTGGGGAAGAAGTGACCCAAGAACGAAGAGCTACATCATTCGAAGAACACAAAAACAGGGTTGGTTTGATACAAAAGTAGAAGAGTATAAAAACCTGACAAAAACACACTTTATAGATGATCGCATAGTAGATAATGCAACATACACCTATGTCATTTATGCCGTAGATAAAAATGGGATTGTTTCAAAACCGAGTATAGAGATTAAACTCAAAACAAAAGAGTCTGACAAAATTATAGACCCACAGCAGGCCCCTGTAGATGCAAATCCAAATGCGGGAAAAGTAGTATCCCATCAAAGCAGTGGATCGAGTGTTGTGGCACCAACTGAAGATCTCGATATGAGTGGTCTCTAGTGCCGCATTTACATATAAAAAAATTTAAAAGTATCGACTTGCCTGCCAAGGAAGGTCAGGTTACTTTTGGGTTTATTGCAAAAAATGTCAATAATAAGTCTGAGCACTTAATCAGTGTAGCAGTAGATGAAGATGCTTTTTTTCTTGTCGCCAAAGAGGAGGAGGGAAGATCACTCTTAAAATCTGATAAATTAACCCGTCCAGCATCTATATACAATGTGCATAAGGCACTGCTCGCCTATGCAAAGTTGGCTGATTTAGAGGTTGTGGCTTCTAATGTGCCTGAGGTACAAAAAAATGTGCATCTTCAAGAAGTGACAGCCCTTAAAAGTATAGATTTTTTTGCACACAATTTTCCACAGGACAAAGAAGTTCGTATAGAGGTCGGCTTTGGTTCAGGACGTCATCTTCTGCATCAAGCGGCACAAAATCCAGAGATTCTTTTTATAGGAATAGAAATACACCGTCCCTCGATTGAGCAGGTTTTAAAGCAAGTGAGTATTCAAAAGCTTGAGAATTTACTAGTGCTTGATTATGATGCACGGCTTTTTATGGAGTTGGTTCCTTCAAATATTGTGGGTAAAATTTATGTGCATTTTCCTGTTCCTTGGGATAAAAAGCCCCATCGCCGTGTGATTTCAACCTCATTTATCCAAGAGTCTCGCCGTATCTTAAAGGTGGGTGGTACCTTGGAGTTACGCACCGATAGTGAAAATTATTATGCCTACTCGTATGAGACATTTATTGCGTTTGATAAAACGAGTTTACAAATAAATAAAAACAAAGATATTGCCGTGACATCGAAGTATGAAGCAAGATGGAAAAAGCAGGAAAAAAATATTTATGATGTAACGATGATAAATGAAGAGGAGTCCGAAGCATTGCATATAGAGGGCTCTTTTGATTTTGAAGTCTTGAGTAGTGATGCTGCATTTTTACTTGCTTTACATGCAAAAACTGAGCGATTTGAGGGTGGATTTATTCATTTTGAAAGAGCTTTTGAGATAGCGGGTGGGGTCATGCTGCGTTTATCTATGGGAAGTTTTGATAGACCAGAACATCTTTATCTTGTGATTGAAAATAACAAGCCAAGATATTACCCCGCTGAGCCTTTAAAATCAAAAAGTAATTTACATGCTCATCAATTTTTAAAGAGAGTACTCCATGGATAAAGTGATTATTGCCGATAACTTATCACTTGCATACTCAGATGATGAAACCATCATCAATAAAGTAAAATTCTCTATTGATAGTGGGAGTTTTGTTTTTATTACAGGTGCGAGTGGGAGTGGAAAATCAACACTCTTAAAATCACTCTATGGGGCATTAAACCCGCAAGAGGGGAGTTTAGTTGTAGGTGGTGTAGAACTCAAAGGGGTTTCAAATGCAAAACTCAACTTTTTACGCAAGCATATTGGCATTGTTTTTCAAGATTATAAACTTGTCAAAGAGTGGACGATTGAGAAAAATATTATGTTGCCTTTACTTATTAATGGTTATGAAAAAGGGGTGACACAAAATCAAGTGGATTCCCTTTTAAAACATGTGCGCCTCAAACATCAAGCAGGAAAGTACCCTCAAGAGTTAAGTGGTGGGGAGCAACAGCGTGTAGCAATGGCACGGGCACTTTCGCATAATCCTATTTTGATTTTAGCAGATGAGCCGACAGGGAATCTGGATGATTATTCGGCTGAACTGATTTGGAATTTGCTTGTAGGTGCCAATGAACAGCTCAAAACGACAGTTATTGTTGTTACACACCATATTCCAGAGACGATAAAAGTAGATTATAAGCATTATCACATAGAGTTTGGGAGAATTAATGAAGTCAATTAAAAATCATTTATCTTTGGTGATTGCCTTGGTGAGCATTCTTTTTTCTGTGCAGGTATTGCTTATTTCTGAGCGTTCAATCAGTGCATATAAAGAAAAATTAGCCCATGACTATTCTCTTGTTGTCGTTGCACAAAAAAAGCTCAACTATAGTGATATTATGAAAGAAAACAGTATTATTGCTACCATCACACAACTCTCACCCGATAATGTCATTGCACGACTCCATACAGGAATGAGTGCTAAAAATGTTGCACTCTTAAAACTCACCTTGCCAAAATTTTATAATATCAAGTTAAAGTACTACCCAAGTTCGAGTGAAATCAAAATATTGACAAAAAAATTGTTGCGTAAACCTTTTATTACAAAAGTAGAGAATTTTTCCAATACACACGATTTAACCTATAAGCTCCTGCTGTTATTTAAAAAAGTAATTACAATTTTTTCTGTCTCAATGTTGATTGTCACGATGCTTTTGATTTTTAAAGAACTGAAAATTTGGCAGTTTAAACATAATGAACGGATGAATATTATGGGGCTTTTTGGAGCACCTTTATGGATGCGTTCTGCAATTCTTTTTCGACTCTCCATAGTAGATGCAATCATCGCAAGTTTTGTCAGTTTTATTCTCTTTACTTTGATAGCTTCTGATGATTGGATTCACGAACAATTTGACTCTATTGGTATTACAGTAAAAATCTTTGATCCTTTTTCTGATTTGATGATTTTAACAGCTCTTGCTATTGTTGTTTCTATTGTTTTATCTTTATTGATTATTTTGGGACATAAAGAAGAGGTATGATTCGTTTATTTTTAACCCTATTGGCACTCATTTCGCTGCTGAGTGCTAAAGCAGACATTGATAAAAAAATCACAACCGTCAGTACAAAGTTACACTCCTTTAGTGAAAATTATCTCAATCTTAACAATAAAATGGCCGTAACAGCAAAAGCCATTTTAAAACAAAAAAAAGAGTTAGAGAAACAAAATCGCTATCTTGCACAACTCAGAGCTGAACTCAAAAACAAAGCAACAATTTACAAAAAAAACAGCGGGGTTTTAAGCGAGTACCAAAAGCAACAACAGGTTTTAAAACGCAAACAATCAAAAATAGAAGAACAACTTGTTTTTTTGATTGCACAGAGTGTGACACTCTCTATTATGCTTGATGAAAAGCATAGTACGAGCAGTGATGCTCTGATTGAGTTTGAAGTCTTAGAAAATATGCTCAAAAAGTCTAAAGAACAAGTAAAAAAACTCAATACACTCTTTTTTACCAACAGTAATGTTATAGAGAATTTGCATGTGAAAACAAAAAAGTTACAAGCAGAGATAAGTAGTATTGATGATAAAAAGAAAAAATTACTCCAAACGCAAAGGGCAAATAAATTAGCTCTGAAAAAACTCAAAAAAGATAAGGCAGCTTATAAAAAGAAGCTCCAAACATTACTCTCCAAGCAAGACTCTTTGAAAAAAACATTGGCAAAATTAAATATTATCAAAATTGATGCGATTAAAAAAGCGAAAGAAGAAAAGTTACGAAAAGAGGCTTTTAAGAGAAAAAAAATAGTGCTGAGTAATGACAATTTACCAAAGGTGAAAAAACATGGCAGTAGTTACCAGAGTGTCAAAACGAAAAGGTACAGGGGTCCAAAGACAATAGCACCTTTAGATCATTATACAATTAGTAAAAAGTATGGGACTTATACAGATCCTATTTATGGTATTAAAATATTTAATGAGTCGATTTCCCTTAAAGCAAAAAAACCAAATGCACGAGTTAAAACAGTTTTTAATGGAAAGGTAATTTATGCTGATAAAACAGCAGTACTGAAAAACATTGTGATTGTAGAACATAAAAATGGTTTACATACTATCTATGCAAATCTTTCGCAAATATCGCCAAATATTAAAAAGGGGCAAAAAATTAAGC
>JALWON010000334.1 GCA_027083475.1 Sulfurimonas sp. | reverse complement strand
ATGTAAATCTCGACCTTGATTTTGCAGGTTTTTATGCAGGAATAATGTTGCGTTTTTAATTTTTTCTTCTTATGAGCGGGGATTCCTCGCCCATAAATCGCTCATCTAAAACCACAATCTCACACTCCAACCAAATTTTAAACTTTTCATACACTCTTTTTTGAGCCTCTTGTATCAAAAAAACAGCATCTTCAAATGTGCCCCCGCCATTATTTACCAAAAAGTTTGCATGCTCCTCGCTAAAACACATAGCACCTCGTAAAACTCCTTTGAGTCCAACTGCTTCGATGAGTCTTCCTGCATAATCACCCTCAGGGTTTTTAAAACAACTCCCAGCACTCGGAGTTGCAGGTTGGTTTGCTCGCATTTTTTGAAACATAGTAACTTTCTCAGGAGAAAACCCCTTTTCAAGGTAAAAACTTGCCTCTAAAATAGCTTCTTTGATGTTCGTAAAACGGTAGCCATAGAGGATATTTTCTTTTTTGTATGCACCACTTGGTGTTTGAATGGCGTATAAATGATTAAAAATTTCATACTCTTTGAGTCCTGCATTCATAAAAACAAGTCCTCCAAGTTTTCCTGGCAGATGGGATACAAACTCAAAATTTGCGATATTATGCTTTTTACAAAAAGAGGCAATTTTTCCCGAAGGAGTAGCACCACCAATTTTTAAAAGATTATTTTCTATTTTTATATAATCATATTTTTTTGAGAGCATCATCAAAGGGGGTGGCTGTGTCCCGATGAGCGTATTGTTACAAGAACCAATGAGATAATATGCTTGCAGTGATGTAAAATCATCTTCTAAAAGAAAAACTTCCTCTGTTTGCCCTATTTTAAAAGAGGAGTAATTGGCAAAATTGATACGTTTGGTTTGCATTACTGAACAAAAAGCGGCATCATGTTAAAAATATGCTTTGCAAAATCGGTCATCTCATTGAGCATCCATGGCATCGTTAAAACAATGACAATCACCACACCAATAATTTTAGGAATAAAAGAGAGTGTCATCTCATTAATCTGTGTTGTCGCTTGAAAAATAGAAACAGCAAGCCCTAAGAACATTCCTGTTAAAAGACCCGGAAGTGCCAGCATAAGTGCTATTTTAAAAGTTTCGACTCCAAGTGCTACAAGTTGTGCTTCCATTTTTTATGAAAACCTTAAGGCATTGTATTCACTCGGAAGTAAATACTCCTCTATTTTGACCAAACTATCATAAAAACCATGTTTATAGCCTATTTCAAAGAGTTTATCTATCGCTTCATACTGCAAATCACTTAAAGTAATCGATTCATCATTCGCATAAAGCTCTAAATATTTGTCAAGTGTTGGGGCATCAATACGTACTAAATCTCTCTCAATCAGCATTTGAGAAAGCCGCTCTTTGTGCTCGCGTGCCACGCGCACAGCTTTTGTGAGTGTCTCTTCATAAGCTATCGCTTTTGTAAGGGGAATAGAACGACGAATAGCCATACCACCTAAAGGGAGAGGAAGTCTATCACCTGCAAGTTCTTGCCAAATATCCCATAGCTCACGTTCTACTTCTAAAGAGTCTGCAAAAGTTAAAATACTCTCATGAATCAAAACACCTGCATCCACTTCACCACGAATGACTGCATTTTCTATCTCTAAAAAGTTCATATACCGCACACGAGCCTCTGGGTAAGCGATGCGAAACAGCATTGCGTTTGTTGTATGCTTCCCACTGAGGGCAACTTTAAAATTGCGTTTGAGTTTCGCACCCTTGCGTTTAATCACCTTGGGTCCATACCCCTCACCAAAGCTAACAGCAGTACGAAGTGGTGCATACTCGCTTTTGATGTGAGGATAAAGTGCAAAACTAATCGCAACAATGTCATACACCCCATTAAGAGCATCTTCATTTAAAGTTTGAATATCTTTGGCAATATTATCAAACAGAGTATCTTTCATATCTACCCAACCAAATTTAATGGCATAGTACATAAAAATATCGTCAGCGTCCGGAGAGTGTGCAATCAGTGTTTTTTTCATAACTTTATTTTAACAAAAAATTAATTAAACTTATTATAGAATTGATACAAATGAATAAACTTACACAAGTAGAAAAAGCCAGAAAAGAGGCGCTTGACCAGATTTATGAAAGTTCAAAATTCAGTGTTCCTGCATTTTTTGCTATTTTATCGATTGTATATTTTTTGGTACATACTTACATAGAGCCTTCTACGCTCTATATTATCCTGTTACTTCACTTTAGTATCTTACTTTCCAGACTCTTTCTCACCTATAAATATTTCCAAATCAAAAAGGAGCATTACACCGCTAAAACCTTACAGCAGTGGCGTGCTATTTTTATGGCAAATGTTTTTGCCAATGGTATATTATGGGGCAGTACCTTCTTTTTTGTACATAATGCCCCCATAGTAAATTACTACATACTCTATGGTATCAATATAGGTCTTGTCTCTGCAGGACTTTTAAGCCTTGGTCTTATGCCCCGAATCTTTTTAAGCTTCGTTATTCCCCTGCTTGGTTTATCAATTTTATGGATGCTATCGCAAGGAACCTCAACACATGTTATAACAGTAGCAAGTACACTACTTGGTTTGCTTTTTTATCTTGTTTTTCTACATCGTTATACACAAACATTTTTCCAAAATCTCATAGACAAAGAGGTCATAAAAAATAATTTTAAAAAATTAAAAACTGTTGAAAAGAAAAACAATATTCTCAGAGAAAGAACCGAGCTTGCTCTGCAAGGCAGCGGTACATCTGTTTTAAATTGGAATTTTGAAGATAACTCTTTTTACATCTCACCCAGTTGGAAAGAGATGCTTGGATACACAGAAGATGCACTTGAGAGTAGCTATGAAACTTGGAAAAGTCGTGTCCATAAAGAAGATTTACGAAGTGTGTTAAAAGCTTTGGCACTCTCTAAAAAAAGACGAGAAAAATATTTTGAAACAGTACACCGCTTACGCCACAAAAAGGGGCACTATCTTTGGATTTTAGGCAAGGCACAGCAAACATTCTCGCAAGATGGTACACTTTTACGAATGATTGGAACACATATTGACATTACAAACGAGAGAAAAATTCATGAAGATTTACTCAAAGAGCGGGAAAAACTCCATTTTCAAGCCCATCATGATGCTCTCACCGGCTTAGCCAACAGGGTATTACTTTTTGACAGACTCAAACAGGGTATTCAAAAAGCAAAACGTGGAGGGAACACCCTTGCTCTGCTTTACCTTGATCTAGACCACTTTAAGGAGATTAATGACTCATTAGGTCATGAAACAGGCGATACAGTGCTTCTAAAAGTCACAAAAATTTTACAAGAGAGTGTTCGTAATGAAGACACTATTGCACGCTTAGGAGGGGATGAATTTGCTATTATTATTGATGATTTAAATAACAAACTCGATGTCATTGCTATTGCTGAGAAAATTATTGGAAATATTGCGAAACCTATTTTCATTGACCACCATCCACTCTATGTCTCAAGCAGTATTGGAATAAGTCTTTTTCCCGATGATAGTGATGATTGCAACAACTTACTCAAATATGCTGATTCAGCCATGTATAAAGCAAAAGCAGAAGGGCGGAATAACTTTCAATTTTACTCCGCAGAGATGACAGAACATGCGTTTGAGCATATCATCATGGAAACAAATCTCAGAGAAGCCATTAAAAATGAAGAGTTTGTTGTCTTCTACCAAGCACAAATCAATGCAGAAAATGAAACGGTTATAGG
>JALWON010000333.1 GCA_027083475.1 Sulfurimonas sp. | reverse complement strand
ATTTATGCTGATAAAACAGCAGTACTGAAAAACATTGTGATTGTAGAACATAAAAATGGTTTACATACTATCTATGCAAATCTTTCGCAAATATCGCCAAATATTAAAAAGGGGCAAAAAATTAAGCGAGGGTATACGATTGGGCGCATTAAAAATGAACTGATTTTTGAAGTGACTCAAAAATCATACCATATTAATCCGATTCGACTTTTTCAATGATTTTAACATCTGCTTATAGTTATTTTAAATTTGAGAGGATATAATTGTCACATAAAAGATGTGGAGTAGTTATGAATAATAAAATGCACGTAAATCCAAAAAAAGAGAAAAACTCCAAACGAAGGAAAAAAGGCTCTTTTTCCTCGCAAACAGTGAACTTGCAAGATTATTTCTTCATGCCTGAAGGGACAGAATTTTTCTTTTATACATTTTATTTTTTAACTATTCCTTATATTACTGGAGCTATTTTTCTCTTTTTTGCAGTGGCAGGGGGTGATTTTGCCAACTTTATGCTACTTGATATGGCACAAGCTTTTGTTGTATGGGCAATAGGTTATGAGATAGTAGCTACGGTAAGTTTGCTGTGGATTTTGAGTTTATATATACGATATGACAATGAAGTGTAGAGAGACTCTTTAATAGAAACCTATTTTTAGATATAATTTCAAAAATCTAAAAGATAGAGAGAAATATGAACTTTATTCAAACACGTGGTAATGATGAAAACAGACCTCAAAGTGTTACTTTTTCCCAAGCTATTTTAGCACCGATAGCCTCTTTTGGGGGACTCTATGTTCCTAAAGAGTTGCCAGAACTTGGAGAGGCTTTTTTGCAAAAGCATCTTCACTCCTCATATAAAACATTAGCTGCAGATATGCTTGCGCGTTTTGAGATAGATATTGCACAAGAAGTTATCAATGAAGCCCTTGATTTATATGATGCTTTTGATGATAGAACCAACCCTGTTCCTGTTGTCAAAGTCAAAGAAAATTTATATGTGAGTGAACTGTACCATGGGCCAACACGTGCTTTTAAAGATATGGCGTTGCAACCTTTTGGTGTTGTACTCTCCTCCATCGCACAACAAAGAGATGACAATTATCTTATTTTAGCTGCAACAAGTGGCGATACAGGTCCAGCTGCACTCGAAACTTTTAAAAATAGAGACAATGTGCAAGTCGCTTGTCTCTACCCTGATGGGGGCACAAGTGATGTGCAACGCCTACAGATGGTAACAGAAAATGCAGAAAATCTAAAAGTAATCGGGATCCATGGTGTTTTTGATGATGCACAAAATGCACTGAAACATCTTTTAGCAAGTGAAGCATTTAAAAAAGCCTTGAAAGAAAAAAATGTTTCTCTCTCTGCTGCAAACTCTGTAAATTTTGGACGTATTATATTTCAGATTATTTATCATATTCATTCGTATTTGGAACTTGTACGTCAAAATGCAATTACTTTGGGTGAAAAAGTCTACCTCAATGTTCCAAGTGGAAACTTTGGCAATGCTTTAGGTGGCTACTATGCTTGGAAAATGGGACTCCCTGTTGAAAAAATCATCATATCTTCCAATGAAAATAACATTTTAACCAAGCTCATTAAAACGGGAAAATATGATTTACGAGACAATACAGTTGTTGGTACTACTTCACCTGCGATGGATATTTTAAAATCTTCTAATGTAGAAAGGATTTTATTTGATTTGTTTGGTGCTGTGAGAACAAAAGAGTTAATGCAAAGTTTAGAGAAAAACAATTTTTATGAATTAAATGCCCAAGAACTCACACAACTACAAGAGAAATTTGATGCTGATTTTTGTACCGGTGATGAGGGAAAAGCCTATATCAAAGAGATTTTTCAAAAGCATCATTATCTTATGGATCCACACACAGCAACATGTATGAAATCGTTTGAGACATGCTCAAACCCAGCGATAAAAACAATCGCTTACTCTACAGCAGAGTGGACAAAATTCTCACCAGTTATTGCCAATGCACTTACTGGTGAAAAAGATGCCCATGATATTGATGCACTTCAATCTATTTCCAAAGTTGCCAATTTAAAAATACCGAGTATGATTCAGGGGCTCTTTGAGAAAGAGGTAACACAAAAAACGATTATTGAAAAAGAAGCGATAGAACAAGAGATTTTAAAATTTTTATAAACAAAGGAAAAAAATGAGTAAATATAGTGCTTTATTTGAAGATGAAGATGATATCTTCGCAGGCTCTCCAGAGTCAAGGTTAATGGATGTCATTTTTCATGCAAACAACGATATAGTGAGACAAGAATTAACAAACTTTATAACAAAAGCAGCAACAATGGAGCTGATGTTAGAGGAGTATGTTGGTGATGATATTGAAGCTGCCATTAAAAGTTATAATGCAAACCATCTTGGGGATGCAGATGAGAAGGCAAAAAGTCTTTATATAGAACTGATGGGAGCTATTCTCTCTCAAAGCGAATAGCTTTTTGCAACGCTTTTTACAAGTTTTTTTCTCTGTAGCACTGAGTATCAGTGCTACTTTTGCCAATGATTTTAAAGATATTAAAAAAATTGCCTTAAAAAAGGATGAGCAAAAGAAAATTCTTGTAAAATATGACACCTATAAAAAACTTTTTATATTTAGATGGACACTGTACAAAAATGATGGACTTGTCATTCATCGGAAGTATGATGGGATTGTTGGACAAAACATCCTCTATTTAAACCATCAAAACCAAAGTTTTCGCTTTGATTTAAAGCCTCGTGGGGCAGATGCTTATAATGTACCCTATATGCTAGTTAAATTTAAAAAGTTTGATTTGAAAAAACAGCAAGCTCTTTTTGAGCTTTTTGTGTCTGATAAGCAAAATCAGATTGAAATAGAATATTTAAAAAAGTGAGCCTATGCAACGAGTAGAAGCAGAGATACAAAGATTGGTGCAAGAGTGTGATTATGAGGAAGTGACAAGATTGTTTGCACAACTCAGCGGTGGCAAGCGTTTACGTGCAAAATTGATTTTAAAAATTGCATCTTCTCATGAGAAGGCACCGCTTTTAGCTGCTATTGTAGAACTTATTCACGGGGCTTCTTTGCTGCATGATGATGTAATAGATGAAGCACAAACACGCAGAGGACTCACTTCGGTCAATGCAAGTGAAGGGAGTAAACAGGCTGTGATGCTTGGGGATATATTATACTCCAAAGCATTTACTGAACTTGTTGCGTTTGATACGAGCATTGCAAAAACCATAGCATCTGCTGTTACCTCTTTGAGTAAGGGAGAGATGATGGATGTGAAAATGGCAGAAACTTTTAATAGTAATGCACAAAAGTATCTTGATATGCTCTATTTAAAAACAGCAACACTCATAGAAGCAACAGCTGTAGCTGCAGCATTGCTTGTGGGAAAAGATGCAAGTAAATATGCGCTGTATGGGAAAAATTTAGGGCTCTCTTTTCAGATTATAGATGATATTTTAGATATTACAGCTGATGCGAAGACCTTAGGAAAGCCAGCAATGAATGATTTTGTGGAAGGTAAGTGTACCTTGCCATATATATATCTTTTTCATGAGTTAGATGCCGAGGAACAACAAAAACTCCGCTCTTTGCATGCCAAAGAGATTCAAAAAGAACAAACAGAGTGGATACAGACAAAAATGAGGGAACATGGGAGTGTAGAAAAATCATTTCAGTTAGCACAATCACTCTCCAATGAAGCAAAAAATGCTTTGAGTAACGAAAAAGAACTCGTT
>JALWON010000332.1 GCA_027083475.1 Sulfurimonas sp. | reverse complement strand
CTATTAGCTTCTTGCCCGCCTATGTGGCTAGGTATAATTTGAATTAGTGGTGAATGTTGTGTGGGTGTGTTCATTATATAATCCTTTCAATAATACGATTATTCATATTATATTTAGAATTATATTGGAATATTTGTATTAAGTCAAGTGTAACATACGATTATTCTAATTAAGTATAGTTTTTATTAGAATAATCGCACAAGATAGTGCTATTGCTACGATTATTACTTTATTGTAAAATGGACTCGGGTATCTCATAATTCTTTGATTACTGAGTACGCATTTTTTATAGAACTTAATTTATTTTTCAATTCATTATTTTCTATCATGAGTTTTAGGGCAAGTGCAGTCATTTTTGGAATGTTGCCTTTTACCCAATCGGATATACTTGATGGGCTTACCTCCAACATATCCGCCAACTCTTTCTGTGTAACACCAAGCTCTTTGCAGGTTTGTTTTACTATGTTCTTATCCATCTAGACTCCTTATGTTTTGAGCATTATATATCTTTCTGATATATAAGTCAAGGCTTTTATTTATTTTTTGCGTATAAATATATCTAAAACTTCTATGTTATACTTTTCTTTCATCATATGAAAGGAGAATATATGAAAAAAGCTTTATTTATGGTCTTTGCCATCATTGCACTTGTTACCACTGTTTATGCTTATGCACCTTTTGCAGGGTCAGATATAAGCGGAGATAAGAAGTTCTGCCATTATACAGACGGTTCGGTGGTAGTTGTGTACTATGCAGATATCTGTCCTATGTCTAATTGATATATAACAAGGTCATTTTCCGAAAGGATCATGACCCTATATAATGTAAGCATTACAATTTCGTTTTCATGTATGTCAACATCTTCTCTAAAACTTCATCCTTTACATCATCATCCAATGCATCAAAAGTCTTAGCTATCTTTATGGTGCGTTTGTCTGTGCCGTAGTTTGGTAGGGTCTGTGCAACATAACTGCTTATCTCTTTGCTTAGCTCAGGGGTGAGAAATTGAGGTTTTATCTGCGTGGGTTTGTATTTCTCTCCTTCTCCTGTAATAAGCCAGTCCAGATGTACATTGTTTTTCTCTGCTTCTACGCGTAAATGTTTGTCTGGTATGTGGTCCCTTGCCATCCAGTTGTCATAAGTCCCTAATGAGACATCCATCTTCTTCGCCAAATCCACTCTGGTTTTTACGCCATAAATGGCTTTTAGTCTGTCTATTATGGGTGCTATTGTTCTTGTTTTCTTCATTTTTTATACCTTTTGTGGAAAAAACTACAAAAAGCCTTGACTTATATATCAAAAAGATATATAATGCTCTTATGTTTATGTCATACCAAAATATAACACGAAAGGAATTACAATGAGCTTGACACCAAGGGACATACTTCGCATAGAAGATATGGAGAGTAGAGGGATTAGCATTATTGATAATCTTGATTTACTCTTGCCTGAGGACGTAACGCTTGACTTTCTTAGTGGGGTATGTAACAAAAGCAGAGATACCTTACGTAAGTATCTTGTGAGAAACTATGTGGACGGAAGAGATTATCACCAAAAGGTAAAAGGTGGTAAACTATATGTTGCGAGAGCAACTGCACTTGAGATAAGGAGACATTATGTCAAATAATCCAGGTACAAGAATAAAAGGTAAAGGGTGGTTCGTAAATGATTACGGTGTCATTTATGTGCAAGGCTCTGTAGAGAAGAAGTTTTATAGAAAATCTACAGGTATGGAGCATACCCCTAGAAATGAAACATATATTAAGAAAAATCACCGTGAGGTTCTTTTACAATTAGTCAATAAAAATAAGCATGAAGTGAGTAGTGATTTTGCTACTTTTGGGCGTAGTGTGGTAGAGGAAGGGGTGAAACAAGATGGGATAAAAGGCGGACGTGGTGTACAAGACCAACGTGACGCACTCTCTAAGTTTGATAGACTTATTTTACCCTATTTCAAAGCATACTCTCTTGAAGATATAAAAGTGTTGCATATAGAAAAATGGCAGAAGTCACTGTTGGAGAAGTACTCTTCTTCTACTGTGAGTAAGTGTCGTTTTTTAATGAAACAGATTATGCATAAAGCGTGTGCGAATGATTTGGTGCTCAAAAACCCAGTAGAGTATGCAGCCAAGCTTGAAGTGGTGCATGAAAAGCAATCTGCCTATAGCGTGCAAGATGCGTTGAAAATGATGAAAGAATCTAAAGGTTTTATGCATACATGGCTTAATCTTGCTTTTTGTACAGGCATGAGGACAGGTGAGATGATGGGTCTTATGTGGGATGACATAGACGAAGAGTATTCATGTATTTATCTGCAAAGGTCTGTCACAAAAGGACGTATGACCATAGGGAGTAGTGGAAATAAAAACCACAGCCGTGTCGTGCCTCTTTTACCACACGTATTAAAAATATTACTCGATGCAAAAAAGCAGGCCAAATCTAAGTGGATATTCCCAAGTAGAAAAGGTACGTACTATAGTGAGTCTAAGGCAATTATCAAGGCTCATTTTAAGCCGTTGCTTGAAGAGTTAGGAATAGAGTATATTACTCTGTATGCTACGAGACATACTTTCTCTTCTATTGCAGATAATGCGATGGTGAATGCCCAGGCACTGGATGCTATGATGGGGAACAGTGAAGAGGTGCGTGACAAACACTACAATACTTTTGCGATGACAAGAGAGAGAGCGGACGAAGCTCAAAGAAGTTTAGACGCTGTAAATAATGTATTTTTTGCAGACAATCAAGCAGAGGTGAAGTAATGAAAACTGCCAACTTACTGCCAAGTCGTTTTTTTATTTTTGTGCAAAGTGCGTGTGGGCGTGACTTTGGCATTTTAGAGAGAAAGTCTCATAAGCCGGAGGTCGGGAGTTCAAGTCTCCCTCTTGACACCACTTCATTTAAACAATCACAAAACATAGAAACTACAGTATATACGGCGTTTGTTGGCTTTGTTATGTCATTATTTTTAACAAAAAACACAGTGCAGCTGCTCTCGCACTCTTTTGTTTTTTCTTCAAAAATAATGCTTTTTGTAGATTTTTACTGCCGAGTTACTGCCGAGTTGGTAGCTCTATTATTTAATACTTCATATCATCATCATAGTCACCCACCTTAGTATAGGTCACATCCTCCTTGTGGATAATTTTCTGTTAAGCCCATTCCTTTTTTACTCATTGCACTGTGCGAGGTGTGATAGTTCTCCTTTTAGTTTCGTCTTTAGGAGTGGGCTGACCAGAGAGTTAATCTCTATGTTTTTAAAAGGATAAATATGAATATTGAAGATATAAAAAAAGGTATGCGTGTGAAATGTACTGATGTCGGCACTATGACAAGAGGAGTTACTTCTGAAAGCAAGATTGATAATTATGTGGTATCTGAGCTAATAAGAAATACCCCCCCCCTACACGAAAGTGGTGGTAGTGTGTTCTGCTGTGGTGAAAGCTAAAGCTGTTAATGCTGAGTGTGTCTCGCCTACAAATAGTATGTATTATGGTTTTAATGATCTTCACTTGTTAGAACCATCAACAAAATAGGAGAAGAATATGAAAAAGTTAATGAAAACACTTAAACGCGTTTTTGGTCGAGGGCGTTTAAGTGTGATAGGTTCTGTGGTAAACAGAAGTGATGAGTATATCATAATTCACATGAGAGGTATTGGTCATGGTTTACAGTAGAGACAAAAATCTAATGGGTTACGCGATGAAAATGGGGTGTAAAACTGCGGGGCAGTTTGCTTCTTTTTTGAGAG
>JALWON010000331.1 GCA_027083475.1 Sulfurimonas sp. | reverse complement strand
AAGCACCATTTCCCTCATTAATAAAAAGCGGTGTTCCCCCGACACTTTTAAACGCACGAACGGGTGAATTGACACCACCGGGGATAAAATTTTGTGCTTCATTAAATGCTGATTGAGATGTTGTTGTGTTCATTACTCTGTTTCCCTCTGTATTTTTTCTTATTATAGCGAAGTTGTATTAATCAATATCTGCTATAATTTATTATTACATTTTAGGAAACTTTTTGAATCGATCCAGCTTTGCTTTTTTTGTTGCACTTTTGATACATCTTCTTTTGCTGATGCTGTTTTGGATACTAGGCACACTCACACCTCCTCTGCAAAAAAAAGAACAACCAAAAGAGGAAAAAATAAAAATCTCCCTCAAAGAGATGCCAAAAAAATATAAAAAAACAGGCATTCTCAAACAAAAAGTCAAAAAGAGTCCTATTGCCCCGCCTATGCCTAAGGGATCACAACTTAAAAAAATTATCAAAAAACCACCAATCAAGTATGAAATACACAAAAAAAGAAAAACTCCCAAACTCAACAAAACAAAAACTATAAAGCATGAGACAAAAAAACTTGCCAAAAAGCAAAAACCCATACAAGCACACAAGCCTTATATTCCATTAGAGCAGAAGAAAACAAAAAAACAGGAAGTCAAGAAAAAATCAAAAACATCCTGGATGTATGAAGACAAGTCTGCCCAAGAGACAAAAGCACAAAAAAGAAAAATCTCTGCAGGAGGCAACATTTCTCAAGACATCAAAAAGCTCTATGGCGATGAGTTTGGGAAATTAACTAAAGGACAACAACAGTATATTATAGATAATCAAGAGATTATGCGTCGCATCACACAACAAGTACTCACTCGTGTAGCAAGTGTCAATCTCAAATCAAATTTGAATGTCAACAGAACCAATGTTATTGAGTTTTATCTGCATCCAAACGGCGATATGACAGACTTTAAATTTTTACATAAAAGTGGTTATTTCATTCTCGATGAAACAACAAAAGAGACGATAGAGTATGCCTATAGTCGCTACCCTCGGCCAAAAGAGAAAATACTCATACGTTATAATGTCTTTTATAATTTAGCAAGGTATTAAGTATGATACGATTTTTCCTTTCTCTTGTGCTTTTGAGTAGTTTTCTCTTTGCCAAAACACTCCTTGCACCGCTTTATCTTGTACAAACAAAAGAGATACGGCTCTCCACGCTTGTAAAAAATGTAAACAATGACACAGTCCTTTACACAATCGACACCCTCAAACACTCCAAAAGAGTCAAATCAAAAGAACTCTTGCAGTTACTCAAAGCAAATGGGTATAAAGAGTATAGTGCCAAACACTCTTACATAAAATTTGTGCAAAAAAGTCCTATTCAAACGAAAAAAATTGAAGATTTTGTGCGTCGCTATTATCAAGAACATTATCCATCTATGCAGATAGAAAAAGTTTTAGTTACTCCTCGTTCTTATACAACTTCCTTGCCAAAAGAGTACACTTTACATATGCAAAAACAGAGTTTTTTACGCCATCATGCTATTCTCATCCTCAAATCCTATAAAGGCAGAGAAACTTTTTTTGACACTTTTATCACAGCTTCTCTCACACTTTTATCTGCCAAAAAAGACATCAAACGCAATGAGGAGCTCTCTCTTCTCAACACAAAAAAAACAACAATTCATTTTGATAAATTTTATGCACTCCCACTCATGCAACTCGCTGCTGGTTCTTTGCAAGCAAAATATTTTTTAAAAAAAGGAAAATATATCAACACTCGTGATATCCGTTCACTTTTTCTTGTACGCAGAGGAACAACTGTAAATGTTTCTTTAGATAATTCAAACATGAGTATCTCTTTTGTAGCAAAAGCAATACAAAATGGCTCTTATGGTGATATAATTCAAGTGATAAACCATAAGGGTAGAAAAATCAAAGTGATGATAACAGGCAGACATCAAGCGGAGGTACGCTAATGAAACGCAAAATTGTTGTAGCAACAAGTGGAGCAAGCGGGGTAAACTTAGGACTTAAAACCTTAGAGTTGCTTCCACAGACGATAGAAAAACATTTCATTATGTCTAAAAACTCCAAAATTGTGCTCAAAAAAGAACTCAATGTACAGGTACATAAGAATAAAAACATAGCCGCAAGCATCGCCTCTGGCTCTTTTGGTGTAGATGCAATGATTATTGCCCCTTGTTCTATGAATACTTTAGCAAAAATTGCTTGTGGTATCTCAGACAATCTCATTACACGGTGTGCTTCGGTAATGATAAAGGAGCAAAAAAAGCTCATATTAGCACCTCGAGAGATGCCCTTTTCTGCCATAGCCCTTGAAAATATGCACAAACTTGCAACACTCGGAGTAATCATTGCTCCCCCTGTTCTTGCTTACTACTCAAAACAACAAACACTTGAGGAGATGGAAGATTTTATCATCGGCAAATGGTTTGATTTACTTGACATTGAAAATAACTTATATAAAAGATGGGAATAACTATGCAAAAAAAAATCGCACTCTATCCAGGGACTTTTGACCCTATTACCAATGGACACTTTGACATCATTCAAAGAGCTTTAGGACTTTTTGATGCACTCATCATTGCCGTGGCAGATTCACAAAGCAAAAAACCGATGTTTACACTGAGTGAGCGTATGAGTATGATAGAAAATGCTGTGGTCGATTTAGACAATGTTACCGTTGTCTCTTACAATAACCTCACAGTTGATTTAGCAAAAGAGCATAAAGCAAGTGTACTCATTCGAGGACTGCGTGCTGTGAGTGATTTTGAGTATGAACTCCAACTTGGCTACCTCAACCACTCACTTGATGAAACCATAGAGACTGTTTATCTGATGCCAACACTTGAAAATGCGTTTATAAGCTCTTCCATTGTCAGAAATCTCCTCTCCTTTAACGGAAAGACAGAACATCTCTTACCAAAACAAGTCCAAGCCATGATAGGAAACCAAAAATAATATGTATATAACTATAGAGGGAATAGACACAGCAGGAAAAAGCACCCAGATTCAAGCGCTTGCACAGAACTATCCAAACGCAATCATTACCAAAGAACCAGGGGCTACAAGTATAGGCAAAGAGATACGCGAAATGGTTTTATCGGCAAGAACTCAAAGTCAAAAAGCAGAATTTCTTCTCTTTTTAGCCGACCGTGCAGAGCATATACAAGAGGTCATCGCACCAAATATCAATGAAAGAATGATTATCTCAGACAGAAGTGCTGTGAGTGGTGTGGCTTACGCTTTAGTTCAAGGCAACATCAGTAAAGAAGAGCTAGTAGCACTGAATAACTTTGCGACAAATAATCTCTACCCACAAAAAGTTTTCCTCCTGCGTTTAACAAAAGAAGAGTTAGAAAAGCGGCTCTCACAAAAAGAGCTTGATGGAATAGAACTTCGTGGAAGTGCCTACCTTTTACAGATTCAAGATGCTATTATAGAAGCAACCCGACTTTTAGGTCTAGAGCTTATTACAGTCGATGCAAGCCTTAAACGCGAGGAAATCACACGAATGATATTAGAAAATATCAACTCAGAGCTTCCATCATAAAACTCATTGATACAGACTACACGAACACAAAAGAAAAAGCGTTAGTAAACCTTTTTCTGCACTCCTCTACAACAAAGAAGTATATCTTAGGCATCAACAAACTTACCAAAAGTGTTTTAAAAGTTGTAACCGTTGATGGGATTATTGATGATTTTACACGGGTACAAAGATCACGGAAAAAAGAGGTTTTACACATCGAGGATGTTCCAAAAGATGCTCTCATTTTATGGACA
>JALWON010000330.1 GCA_027083475.1 Sulfurimonas sp. | reverse complement strand
GTAATATCTGAAGAGAGTATGTCACTATTCGCAAATCTTAAAATGGCTTCACCTGTTAAAACAGGTATGTTTAAAAAGTCTTGGGTATTACAAAAGAAAAGCATAGACGGCATGAAGTGGAGAATTAGTAATCCTCTAGAATATGCTAGTATTTTGTATGATGGAAGACGTGTAGTAAATGGAAGGGCTTATGGTTCGGAGCAATGGCTTTTCGGTGGTTCGCCAATGTTGGAGAGAACCAATATAGCAATTAATGCAAAGCTTAAAAGAATAAGGGCTTAAATATGAGCTTATCAGAGACAAAGAAAGTTACAGAGAAGTATATACAAGATAATTGGACAACAACTCCCATATTTTATGATACACAGGACATAATAGGAGATGAGGCAATCCATTTATCATTTATTCCTATTGCTAGAGAATCAGTATCTACTTGTAACAATGGTGGTCATAGAGTTATCAATCATACTATGATGAAAATAAGCTTTTACGCAAAAAATACTTTGAGAGTTCTTGATTTACAGGGCGAAATGATAGAGCTTTTAGAATGTTTTAATAGTGGCAATTTATACTACGATATAGCTAGTTTTTCAGGAGAGGGAAGCATAAATCTAACCAATGGAATAGTAGAGAGTATCGTATTGTTTAATGCCAAAGAATATACATAAGGAAATAAAATGTCAATAATTAGTACAAAAAAGACTTCATTATTTGTAAGTCCAAATGAAACGCTGCCAACGCCTCCTACAGGCTTTATTGAGACAACAGATGCAGTTATACCTACGCCAGAGTTCACAAGCGTTGATATAAACAGACTAACGGGAAAAATGAACACAAAGGACAGCGTTGTTGATTTGTGCCGTGTTAAGACTTCATTTGATGCAAAGATGAACATGAGAAGTAATGACGTGGGAGGCTCTGCTTTATCAAATCCACCGGAGTATGGACGGCTACTAATGTGCGCGGGATTTGATGAAACAATAGACACAACTACAGTAGGACAAGAGACTGTAACATACTCAAATAATAATGAGGTAATGCCAACAGTATCGGCACTTGTGTATCTTGATGATAACAAAATGTCTATGACAAACTCTCTAGTTTGTGGTGCAAAAATAGACATGAAAATCGGAGAGCCTGCGACAGTTACAAATACGTTTCAGGGGTATTTAGATGATGCAAAGGGAGCAAAAGAAGTTAATCCTACTGTAACTCTAACAGAAGAGCCGATTTTGATTGTAAGCTGCGCAGACGTTATTTTGCTTGATGGAACTTGTCTTCCAATAGAGAGCGCAACTATTGCCATGAATGAAGTAGTGGCAGACTTGTACACAATGGGCGGTACTTGTGGACTTAAAAAGAATTTGATTACAGATTATGCTCTTACACTTGAACTCGGGTTCTTTGTAGATAAGGACAGTTACGGCAGAGAAGCATCTTTAATTGAAAGCGGACAGGCAAAAGCTGTAGTTATAAAGCTTGGTTTAGATAAAGACGGCAATTTTGTCAATGGAAAATCTGTAGAGATTAAATGTGATATTGCAAAAGCAGATAAGTACAGCGACAGCTCAAACAATGATATGTTAAGCAGAACTTTGACTTTAAGACTGTTTGATGGCTCAAGTCCAGCAGTACAAATAAAAAACGGCTTTTTTATTTGATAGTATAGTTATATTTTATCTCGGCTTTTTTTCGTGCCGAGATAGCATCTTCTTTGTTTTTATAATGACCCAAGTTAATTCTCTTATTTTTATCGTGAATGTATGCCTTCCAGTTATTTGCTTGTTTATTCCAACAAACACCAGTTGTACCACTATTATTAGTTTTCATAATTTTTAGATTTTTTTGATTTATGTTGTGTCATAAAAATCCTTTATGCAAATATACCCGTTTTTAATTAATGTGATATAATTCGTAAAGAGCTGGGTATTTATTTGTAGCATACACCCCCACAACAATAGGGCATTGCGCCCTATAAAAAGGATATATATGAAGTTGATACTAGAAGACGATTTCACTCTTGAATATAACGATGAGGTCTTAAAAGGAACGCTTAAAAATGTTACCAGAAAGCAAACAAAGGCACTAGAAAAGAAATTCAAAGACAATAAAGACGATGATGATGCAATCTTCAAAGAGCGTTTAGAAATGAGTTTATTCGGAGACGACAAAGATAAGATTATGGCAATAGGGGAAGAGTATAACTATAAAATAATTTTTGAGACTATTATTAAAGATATTGCAGAGAAAAGAGAAAAAAAGTAGCACAGCTTAATACTTACTTTGAACAGAGAGGCTCAGGTATCGGAATTGATACTCTAAGCAAAAGAGACAGGGATAACGTTGTAAACGACCCATACTCAAAGATAGTGCAACTTCCAGAAGATTTAGAGAGCCTGATTATTGTAAAGATATTTTTTAATACTCCTTACGAATATAATACGCATGGATTAGTAGGATTTAAGTACGAAGCTCTAAAAGATAGTGTTAAGTGGTCAGGATTAAGAAAAAAAACTCATATACCAATACTTTTGCAAATTATGACTTCATATATCAAGGGATTAAATTCAAAAAAATAGAAAAATGATATAATTACTTAATGCGAGTAGCAAAAAGGTAATCAAAAATGGCTCAATTAGTCATAGATATAGACACAAAAGGCGCATATAAGATAAACGAGCTTGACAAACAGCTCAAAAGCGTTGAATCCACTTCAAAAAAAACAACCTCCTCTTTAAAACTTGTTTCAATGGCAGTAGGTGCGGTCGTTGGTTCAGAAGTTCTTAGAAGCTTAGTAAAATATTCAGATACATGGACATCAATTAATTCAAAATTAAAAGTTGTATCAAGCAGTACATTGGATTTAATGCAGTCACAATCAAGGCTTTTTGATGTTGCAGAAAAGTCAAGGCAATCATACGAAGCGACTGCTACACTTTACTCAAGAATGGCAAGAGCTACAAAAGACCTCAACATTTCTCAAAAAGACCTTGTGAATGTCACAGAAACAGTCAGCAAGGCTCTTGTTGTATCAGGTGCTTCTGCAGAAGAGAGCAAATCAGCAATGATACAATTAAGTCAAGCAATGGCTTCGGGTGTTTTGCGTGGAGATGAATTTAACTCTATTGCAGAAAATGGCTCACGTATCAATGAAATATTTGCTAAATCTTTAGGCGTTACTAATGGACAGCTTAGAAAAATGGCACAAGAGGGCATGATAACAACAGAGGTTATGCTCAAGGCTCTAAAAGATGGTGCTAACGATGTAAATGCAGAGTTTGACAAAATGAACCTCACTATAGGTCAGGCATTGCAGTCCTTTAATAATAATCTTGGAAAAGTTATTGATAGGGCTAAAACAGGCACAGGTGCAATGTCAAATCTTGCTTATTCCATCAAATGGATGGGCGAAGCTATAAACGAAGCAGATGAATTTTGGTTTGGAGATAAGAAACTAGAAGCATATAAAAAGCGAATTGAACTTGACAACGAATGGATGCAAGCACAAAAGAAAAAAATGCTTCATCTCGATGAGGAGAAATGGAAGACTTCTGCACTTACAACTATTTTAGAGCAGAAAGTCGCAGATGAGAAAGATGAGCAAAAGTGGCTTGACAGTATTGCTTGGAAAAAGCAAGATAGACTAGACACAGAAGCACAGCTCAAGGAAGAGATGGAAGCTGTAAATGATGAAGTAAAAAAGAGTAGTGATTTAGTACAGCAGAATGCAGACATACAACAGAAGTCTATCGACATAATCAAATCGAAAACAGATGCGGTTACAGAGCTTGCAGCAGCTACAAGTTTTCTCTATGATGCACAAGGCA
>JALWON010000329.1 GCA_027083475.1 Sulfurimonas sp. | reverse complement strand
GCGACTCGAGCTGTTGAACCTGCAACAAAGTATTTCATAAGTTCTAACTGCTTATTTCTGCTTAGTTTACAATGCTTTATGTACATCTGATCACCTTAACTTTTTAAAAGTCAGGTGTCAGCCCCTAGTCTTTTTGCAGCGACAGCTTTGCATCATGAATTGCGCATAGTGACACACAATGAAAAAGATTTTGATTATCAAGGGCTAGAAGTGATTAACCCGTGGAGCATTTGATATGAGACGAATGGTATGCCCCACAGGAAAAAGGGTAGCATCCCCTTTTTCACTGAAATTATTGACAGGCGTAAAGCTACGCTATACGGTTAATCTCTGATGATTAAAAGTTTTCGTCATAAAGGTATTGAGAAGTTCTTTTTTAAAGGAAGCAAAGCAGGTATTCAGGCACACCATGCAAAAAAGTTGAATCGGCAACTTTCTAGGCTTGATGGCTCAATATCGGCAGAAGATATGAATATACCTGGTTGGCGTTTCCATGCGCTGAAAGGTGACATGACAAATTTTTATTCAGTGCGTGTTGATGGCAACTGGCGGCTTACATTTACCTTTGAGGGGAATGATGCAGTGCTGGTTGATTATCAAGACTATCATTAGGAGATTGGATATGAGACGAATGGTATGCCCCACACATCCTGGTGAAATCCTAAAAGAGGATATCTTGCCTGAACTGGGAATCACAGTCACCGAAGCTGCCAATCAGCTTGGGGTGACGCGCGTCGCTTTGTCACGGATTATCAATGGAAAAGCAGGCATTAGCCCTGATATGGCATTGCGTTTGGCTGCATGGCTTGAGACCAGCCCCGAATCATGGATAAATATGCAATCAGCTTACGATCTTTACCAAGCATCGCAAAAGAAAAGACCAAATATTAAACCTATACAAGAAATGCTACATGTTTAATCACAAACCCTTTAAGTTATCGGGGCACAATACATAATTATTTGAAAAGGATGGCTAAAGTGCACAAAACGATAGAGTTAAAAGATGGTGTAAAAGTAGATGTCAACATTAGTGAAGAGGATGCAATTGAAATTTCTGGGAATAAGGTTGTTGAGTCCTCGCTTAGTAATATTCAAGGGCTACTTAAAAAAGTAGTGCAGCCTGTGTGTAATACATATCAAGAGTTATCTAAAGATATGAACATAGACTCCGCAAAAGTTACAATCGGAATAAAAATTGATGTTGAAGGTAATTTCATTTTAGCATCAAGCGGCATAGAAACACACCTTCAAATTGAGATAGTTATGAGGCCAAATGATGGATAGTTCAGTATTATATATTTCTAATAAAGCGGGTGACCTTCTCGGCACTGGTTTTGTAATCGATAGTGATGAGCGTGGTGTTTTTGTCGCAACTTGTGGACACGTGGTTAATAAACATAGTGATATTTTTGTAGAGAACAATGTGGCAGCGATTATCTTAAACAACTATGAAAACGGCGTAGATTTGGCTGTTCTATATGTAGAAAATATTAATCGAACACCTCTTACAATTGCAGTCAAGCCAGCTGATTCTTCAAATGTGAAAGTTATAGGCTTTACAACGCTACTAAATAACCCAAAAAGAGAAGCCATTAGCAATATAGAGTATAAAAAAGATGTTGACATTATGCATCCTAAAACAACGACTACAATATCAAACATTAAGCTTTATCCAAACGAACCAATTACGGAAGGGTACAGTGGATCACCTGTAATATGTCATGATTCTGGTGAGGTTATTGCTATTGTGACAGTGAAACAAGGTAAAGATAATTATGCTATATGCTCTCAGCACCTTCTTGATATGCACCAAATTTCTCAAGGGAACTCTAGAGCCAAAAACAAAGTTTACCCAAAGAAAGGGTTAATTACAAAAATAGAAAACGATAACTACTTGATTATAAAAAACAAATTTGAGGCTGAACTTAATAATTCTTTACGAACTTTTTCATCACAACCTACGGTTTGGGTCGAACCATCCTTGAATACAAATAAAGAAGATTCAAGTCGACCTTCTAATAAAAACATAAGAGTTAATATAAAGGATTTAATTGCAGAGCCAAGGTCTCTCCTTATTCGTGCAAGACAGCAGTTTGGCTCGACTTGTCTTGCTCGCTATTTAGTAAAAGAATCATGGGTGGATGCAAGACCATCTTTGTGGCTATATCTAGATGCTAGCAGTCTGAAGCCATATCTTCAGGAAATAGAAAAACATGTAATGCAATTAGTTAATGAACTTAAACTTTCATTTGAGGATATAGAGTGCGTAGTTGTAGATGAATTTAGTAGTAGTTTAAAAGACTATGATAAAACTTTCACAAAAATAAATGAATATTTTGCAGATGTTCCTGTTATTTTTATGATGGTAGAAGCGGAAGACCCTCTTTCAGAAGAAACCATCTCGATACCTAAAAATAAAATTTATCAAACATTATATTTGTGGGCTTTGGAAAGAAATGATATTCGACAAGTTGTATGTAGGTATAATGACAAGAATTTTGTAGGTGATGAAAATGAGGTTGTGAATAAAGTTGTTTCTGATTTAGAAGTATTAAATATTCCACGAACCCCTTTGAACTGTATTACTTTGCTGAAAGTTTCAGAATATGCGTTTGATGACAGCCCTGTTAATAGAACTGAATTAATAAAACGTGTTTTATTCATACTATTTAATGTTGATAAAATACCTAGTTATAAAAATAAACCAGACTTAAAAGATACTGAGTACCTTTTAGGCTGCTTTTGTGAAACGATATTGAAAGAAAAAGAATACTATTTTTCTCGAAAAAAATTCTTGGATTCACTAGAAATATTCTGTCAACGACAAGAAATGGACATAGATGTAGATATAATTTTTGATGTTTTATATGAAAATAATATCGTGATGCAAAGAGGAAGTATCTATTGTTTTAAGTTTAATTATTGGGTTTTTTATTTTGCTGCGCAACACATGCATACTGATAAGAATTTCGCTTCTTTTATTCTTCAAAACCAGAACTATATAGCTTTCCCTGAGTTAATAGAATTCTATACAGGTATTGACCGTCGCAGGGAAGATGCGCTCGAAATAATTACTTCGGACATTCATGAAATCTATGAAGTGGTAAAAAGCAAGTGTGCCCTACCAAAAGATTTTGATATTTATAGTATGGCAAAATGGGAACCCACAGAAAAAATTATTGAACAAATGCAAACGGAAGTCACTGAAGGAGTTTTAAATTCTAAACTGCCAGATGCTGTAAAAGATCAATATGCTGATAAATTTTATGATCGTTCCAGGCCATTATCACAAGATTTTTACACTATTCTAGAAGAATATTCACTTTTGCGATTGATAAGAAGTATTCAGGCTGGTGCCAAAGCTTTGAGAAATAGTGACCATGCGGCTCCTGAAATTAGGCATGCTTTACTGAAAGAAATCTTAATGGGTTGGGAGAAAATTTCTAAAATTTTGGTGGTGTTATCTCCTATTCTAGCACGTCAGGGGCAAGCTAGAATACAAGGAGCAACGTTTGTTCTAACTGATGAAATAGAAGGGACATTTGAAGAAGGTGTCAACGATATAATACAACTTATTCCAACAAATGTAGTTGGCTGGTATAAAGATGATTTATTCTCTAAGAAAATGGGGCCATTCCTATACAGTCATATTAGAATAACTCAAAGTAAATTACTAAAACATGAGTTGAACCTATTGATAATTGATAAGAGACCCAATGGTTGGGAAAAAATTATTGCGGATTATATAGCAGACGAAAATAAAAATTCTTGGGGCTGACACCTGACTTTTAAAAAGTTAAGGTGATCAGATGTACATAAAGCATTGTAAACTAAGCAGAAATAAG
>JALWON010000328.1 GCA_027083475.1 Sulfurimonas sp. | reverse complement strand
ATAGTGTTTTTATTATTAAAGTGTTGTGAAAGTCACACTTAAAGTGTGAGACTCTTGTGGTTGGAGGGTTTGAAAATCATCATAGGCATTGGCACTCTCTATGCAGACAAATTGTCTGTAGGCATCTGCTTGCATGGCACTCATACGGGAACATTTCTCAATCCATGGGTTCCAAACGACACAAGAAGCAGGGCCTTGTGTTTGAATGTCTATTATTTTATTTTTATCTAGGAGCTGGATGCTTGTATCGACATCTTGATAGACAGCATCAAATTCTTGATCGAAGGTGATGGCACCTTTTTGCACGGTTTGCTTTTGTGTGAGTGCATCCAAATAGGGTTTGTTCTCTAGCCCCGCAATGCGAATGTTTTTTATGTCTGAAATGGCAAAGTAGGTATGAAAGGCTTGTGTCAGTGTGAAAGCTTTGGTATCTTTGTTTGTTGTTGTGAGTGCCAGCTTGAGCGTGTCAGAGATAGTAATGTGAAGCATGAGTTCAAAAGAGTAATCCCAAAGCAGATGCGTTTGTTCGTTGTCACATAAACGCAGTGTCAGCATTGTGGTATCGGCTTGTGTCTCTTCTGTATGAAACAGTTCAAAAGAGCTAGTGCGTGCAAACCCATGTTGTGGGAGTTGCGGGTTATTTGTACCAAACGCAGGCCAACAGAGGGGAATACCTCCACGAATTGCTTCGTCAGAAGCAAATGCAGAAGTTTCACTGAGCCAAAGCAAATCTTCTTGTGTTGTATAAGCAAATATATGGGCACCTTGGAGGGCTATTTTTGCCTCAGCAACACTGTTTTTGACATGGATGTATTCAAAGCCGTTGGCTTTTTTCTTATGGGTAATCATAGGGTGGAGAGCTGTTCTATACTTACGCCATTATCTTTAATAAACTGCGAGATAACTTCTGAGTGGGTGTACTCGTAGGCTTTTTCATAGACAATGCGTTTGATGCCACTTGCAATGACATTTTTACTACATTCGCTACAGGGTTCAAGGGTTACATAGATGGTAGCTCCCTCTATGCTTATGCCTTTTCTCGCAGCCCAGATGATAGCATTCATCTCTGCATGGATTTCATATGTTTTTGACCATTCGTGATGCTCTTTTGTGTACTCCCCATGCCAATGTTCACTACAGTTTATAAAGCCTGCTGGTGTACCATTGTAGCCTGTACTGAGAATACGACCATCTTTGACAATCACTGCACCAACTTGTTTGGAGACACATTTTGAAGCTTGGGAAAGCTCTGTTGCGATTTTTAAAAAAATTTTATCTTCTATCATGTGATACCTTTGTCAATGAATTGCAGGAGTTGTTCTGCAGGGAGTGGTTTGGAGTAGTAGTAACCTTGCACAATGTCGCATGCAAGGTATTTTAAGAGTTCAATTTCAGCTTTACTCTCTGCCCCCTCTGCAATGATCTTATAATCTAGTGCATGTCCCATAGCTATGATAGCTGTGACAATGGTTCTGTCATCTTTGTCAGTTAAAATATCTTTTATGAACTCTCGATCTATCTTTAATGTAGAAATATGGAGGGTTTTGAGGTAAGAGAGTGAGGAGTATCCTGTTCCAAAATCATCAATAGAAAATTGGATACCCATGGATTTCAAGGTGTTAATGTTCTCAATAGTTGTTGCAAAATCTGCAATGAGTGTTGTTTCTGTAATCTCAAGTTCAAGATTTTTTGGCTGAAAATCTAATGCGTCTAAAATAGCCATGACTCGAGTAACACAATCTGGTGCAGAGAGCTGTTTTGTAGACATATTGACTGCGACATACTCCATAGCATAGCCCCCTGTTTGCCATGTTTTAAAATCGCGACATGCTCTGTTGAGTACCCAGTAACCTAACTCTACAATGAGGGTGCTGTTTTCCGCTAGAGGAATAAAATTATTTGGCATGATTAAACCTTTTTCTGGGTGTTGCCAACGAATAAGCGCTTCAGTACCGACGACTCGTAGTTCTTGGAGATGTACTTGTGGTTGGTAGTGGAGTATAAATTCATCTTTTTCAATAGCTTGTGAGAGTTCCTTGGTGAATTTTGCTTCATCCAAAGAGGCTTGCATCATCTCTTTGTCATAGTATGTAAAATTGTGGCGACCATGCTCTTTTGTGGCATACATGGCTGTATCTGCAAAGGTGAGTAACTCTGTTGCGTGTATGCTGTCTGTGGGGTATGTAGCAATCCCAATGCTTAATCCTACTTGGTAGCTATGCTCACCATCTTGAATAGTTTTAGAAATATTTTTTAAAAGTTTGTTACAGACATTGTCTATATCGTAAAGGTGTTTATATTGGTTGATAATAACAAGAAATTCATCCCCTCCAAGTCTTGCAACTAAATCATTTTCTCTTACTGTATCTTTGAGGCGTTGTGCAACTGTTACAAGCACTTTATCTCCAACCTTATGTCCATAAGTATCATTAATACTTTTAAATTTATCTAAATCAAGAAATAAAACCGCTGCTTTTCTATGATTTCGTTTTGCATTACGAAGGGTGTTTTCTAAAAATTCTATTGCATATTTACGGTTTGGCAATTGTGTGAGGTGGTCATGCATAACTTCATGGGAGAGTCTTTTTTCATGTTTTATTTTCTCGTTTGTGATGAGATACATACTCAAAATGGCAATGAAAACAGAGATGATTAAAAAGAGGTAGATATTGAGTTTTAGGGAGTTGAGATTTTCTAAGATTTCTGCTTTTTCAATTTGTGTGACAAGTTGCCAATGTACTTCAGAGTATGCAAGCACACTACTTTTTACGAGTAGCTTTTCACTGCTTTTTGGAGGTGTCATTTGAGAAGATGAGAGAAAAGAGTGGGTAGTTTTGTAGAGGCTTGCAGCTGTTTTGAGTCTCTTTTTGAGTTGTGCATTATCAAGTTTGAGTACAAGAATGGTTTGCAGGGCAAGATGGTTTGTATGCAAGGGAATGAGGGCAAATTGTGAAATTTCTCCATCGGTGCAAGTGGGACTCTTCTCTTTGTCTGTGAGTAAAAATTGTTTACTCTGTAAAACTTTGTGAACAGATCTACTGAGGAGTGTATCTTGATAGGGTGGAGCAAAGATATTGCCATGGTAGTCATCATCCTCTTTTGCTGCATAAAAAATATCACCATTTTGGGCGATGAGTAGTAAATTTTTGTAGCCATACCCCTCTATAAAGTTTTCAAAATAGTTTTTATGATGAATTTTTGGGGAGATAACATCGATGTAGGAGACGGTTGTTTGCATACTGTAGGTAATATTTCTGACTTTCAGGGGAGTATAACCTACAATTTCAATCTGTTGTGTACTTCCAACTTTTGTATTGAAACCACTTTGTGAGAAGCCAAGCTCTATAAAAGGATTGCTTTTTTTATCGCCTTGTTTACCTTGTTTGATATGTCTATCATAAAGCAGACGAGTGCTCTTGTCTTTTGCTTTATAGAGAAGATAGGTCTCTGCTGTCTCTCCAAGAGAAGCAACATTAAAGAGATCTTCTTTGATATGGTTTATATTGACCTCGATAGCAACATAACCATCAACATTTTTAAAGTGTGTGATGGCATACTCTGCATACTGATGTGTAAACTTGTTGTAAGCGAGTTGAATATAGAGAATATCTTTGTTACTTTTGAGCTTTTGAATTTTTTTCCACATATGTGCAAATTGTGGTGAGATGTTTTGTGCATTTTTATACAGCAGGGCTTTTTGATTGGAAGAGTAAAGAATGTTGCCTTTAGGTGTGAACATGAAAAGATTGGGAGTATTGAGAAAACTGGTGTATTTGTCAAGTGCAGTGATGTATTGCGGCAGTACATTTTTTTCTCTTTGTTTAAAACTATAGACATATTGAAAAATATCTT
>JALWON010000327.1 GCA_027083475.1 Sulfurimonas sp. | reverse complement strand
AGAAATCCCCAAATTTCGAATATAGGCATTATCGAGTTTCAACAAATCCATAATCTCTTCTATAGGTGCATCATCCACATCCATATTAGAGATAACCGAAGCAATTTTGGTACAAATATCTTTATCCGCTTCATCATCATTCATGTAGGAGACAAGAAAACTTCCTCCATCGAGTCTTGCTATCTCTTCTATAGCATAATCTATTTTATCGCGATCATGTTGCGTAGTAAAAAAATCAATTGCATCATCAAGATGAGAGAAGTTTGGTAACTCTTCTACGACTTGGGCTACATGTTTTTTTATGAGTGCCATTTAACGCTCCTTTACTTTAAGGTTACAATTTTTTTGAGAATGTTTTTAAAATCAAGCTGTTCCATGACACCACCACGCTCATATGCTTCTCTTGGCATTCCATATACAGTTGCACTCTCTTCACTCTCACCAAGAGTATAACCACCAGCATTTTTTATCTTGACAATTGCATCGGCACCATCATCACCAATTCCAGTCAAAATAACACCAACAAGATTTTTCGCATCAAAAACTTTTAAAGCACTATCCATCATTGCATTGACACTTGGTTGAAAAAAGCTCTCACCCTTTTCTTTATCTTCACGTATTACAATTTTTCCAGATACCTTCTGTGCAAAATTCATATGAACACCACCGCGAGCAAGATAAATATGCCCTGGTAAAATTTCTAAATTTTGTTCACTCTCATGCACAGGTAAGACACTTGCATTGGCAAGTCTCTGTGCAAATGCTTTTGTAAACTGTTCTGGCATATGCTGTACAATACAAACAGGGTATTTGTAATTTGCAGGCAAAGAAGAACAAATCTGTTCAATAAGCCCTGGTCCACCAGTTGAAGAACCAATAAGAACCACCTTTGTCAAATCTAACGAACTCCCCTGTGTCACTTGTGCATCTTCTTGTTTTTGTATACGTTTTCTCTCTCGCATAGGTGCTCTTCGCATTCGTGCTTTGAGTCTTCTTGGTGAAATACGGCTGAGTGTTTTTACTTTATTGATAATATCTTCACGATTTTCATGTTTGCCAACATTCATCGTTCCTGGTTTTGCAATGTAATCTACTGCCCCAAAATCCAATGCATCCATAGTAATGGTAGCATCTTCTGTTGTTAAAGAACTAATCATCAAAATTGCAGTCGGTTTTTTCTCCATAATCTCTTTGACAGCCTCTATTCCATCCATCACAGGCATATTAATATCCATGGTGATAACATCGTACTGTTTCTCCAAAGCCTTATCAACAGCTTCTTGTCCATTTTTAGCAGTATCTATCTCATACCCCAAAGTTTCAATCATCTCTGTGAGTTGCTTACGTACTAAAGCTGAATCATCAACAATGAGAACTTGTTTTGCCATTATGCTTCCTTTTGACTTACTAATTTATTTATATCCATTGCAAGAACAAGTCTCTCACCATTGTTTAGATATAAAACATTTGTAAAAATTTCATTTTCTTCTTTACGCATATCTTCTTGTTGTACTTCTAAAATATCACTCACACTATCGACAACAAAACCTATACGATTTTCATCTATATTACAAATGATAATCTTTGAGTCTTCATTAATTTTGGTTTCTAAATTTAATTTATCAAATAAAGAGACAAGTGTAACAATCTGCCCTCTTATGTTGATAATCCCTGCTATAGAAGAATCACTAAATGCTACATCTGTTGCACTTATACTATCAATAATCTCATCAACACTATCGACTTCAAAGGCATACTCTTTCTCAAGTAATTTAAAAACGATAACCTCCATCGACTCAGAACTCTTTGACGTATCAACTATCTCATGATTTTGATCTATAAAAGAGTCATTTTTCGTAAAAATATCATTTAAAACGGCATGATCAAAAAACGATATGATAGAATCTTCTGTATGGATAACTCCTGAAATCTTATTCTCTTTCAAAGAGTCTTCCATATATTCAATTTCACTCATAAAATAATTTTCTATATCAACAACACTATCAACAAGGAGCCCTACCCGTTTTCCATCATAAGAGGCAATTAAAATTCTATTTTTTTCACTTCTAGCATCTGAAAAACCATAGTATCTTCGCAAATCAACCACTACTAGCAGTTCATCTCGAATAGTTACAAGCCCTAAAACTTCCCTTTGAGCATCATTTATCTCTGTAATTTGCACATCTGCTAAAATAATCTCTTGTAAATACTCTATATTTAAAGCAAAAACTTCCTTTTCCAAAGCAAAAATCAAAAATCTTATACTATCTTCTTCTTGAATATTTTCTCTTTGACTCTTCCCGTTTTTAACTTCTTTGCCCTCAATTTCTACTTTTTGCATTCTTGAAAACAGCGTTTCTAAAGACATAACTTGTATAAGCATATCTTGGTATTTATACACACCGACAACAGGATTGTCCTCTTGATTGATATACTCTATATTGTCTTGATTAATAACAACTGTATCATAGACTTCACTCACTAAGAGTGCATTACTTGCATAGGTATTATTTAAACTTAAAATTCTTGTTTTACTTGCATCATAGTCCACTTCAGCCATATTTAAAAGTGCATTAAAATCAACCAAAGAGACGATGGTTCCTGAAACTGCACACAGACCTCTTACTGACTTTGGTCGTAATGGTAAAGGCATCAGTAATGGTACACGAGAAATTTGGTTAATATCTTCTGTAGATATTCCATAACTCTCTGCACCATTTTTTATGATTAGTATTTCATGAATTTGCATCTGTACTTCTTCTTACCCTTGTTGCAATTCATCTGCCATCACAGCAAGTTCTTCAACACCTTCACCAATGCGAGAAACAGTTTCAATAATAAGCTCACTCGCTTTACGAGACTCCATTGCATTTCTTGCACTCAGTTCTACAGCTTTTTGTACTTCACTAATTCCGATTGTTACTTGATTGATCCCTTCAAGGTTTTGATCATTAACTGTTTTAAGCCCTGCATATCTATCGAGTAAATCCACAAGCATATCAATAATTTTTGAAATCTCTCCCACAAGTGCATCAAGCATATCTTGCTCTTTTCTTTGTGTGTTTAAGAGATCATTCCAATCATTTTCAACAATATTAATTTCAGAATTCATAGATTCTACAATATCATTAATTTTTTCTGTATTTGCTCCAGAATCTTTTGCTAAGTTACGAATATCAGAACTTACAACCGCGAAACCTTTTCCAAAATCACCAGCACGTGCAGCTTCAATAGATCCACTAATTGCAAGCATATTAAGCTGTACAATCGAGTTTGAAATATTACCAACTGTTTTATCAACACTTTTAGTCTCTTTTACGATAACCCCTAACTCTTGCGATGCTTCATTCCCTTGTGCAATTGATTCTCCAGAAGATGTTTTAACTTCCAATACAGTTGCTTTTACAGCATTAAAAGAGGTTTTAAGTAAATCAAAATTTCTTCTTGAAATAGCAATCAATGCATCAATATCTTCTGCAGCAGCGAGACTCTCAGCCACTAAATCTTTGTTTTGTAATACACTTTGATTCGTTGTATGAGAAGAAGATTCTATCTGATTTAATGCCGTCGTCACATCTTCGAGTGCACTTTGAATCTCTTCCATATTTGCACCGATAGTATCTGCTGAGAGGGCTATATCTTCCGCTGATTTCATAGAGTCTGTAGAGTATTTTAACTCTTCAGAGAGATTAGAGAGTTCTTTTATATCATCTTCAGTTTGAGAAAGAGCATCTGATTGGATTTCAATTCCATTCAATGTTTTCTCAACTGAAAGTGCAATTTGACTTGAAGCATCTGAAATCTCTTGAGAACCTTTATTTATTTTTTCTATTAAGTTATCAAGTGTATTTGTATATG
>JALWON010000326.1 GCA_027083475.1 Sulfurimonas sp. | reverse complement strand
CTATCTCCTCTGCATTTTGAGCACTAATTTGTGCAAGCATATTTGTTTTTTGCATAGTCTCTACAGTAGTGTTTAAAGCATCTTCAACACTCGCAGAGATGTTGGAGAGTTCTTGCATATTTTTTGCATTATGCAGCATTTGCGTACTGACATCATTGACTGATTGAATGTTAATGCTCACCGTAGCATCAATCTCTGAGAGTGACTTTTGTGTTTTTTCTGCGAGTTTACGTACCTCATCAGCTACAACAGCAAAACCTCGTCCATGCTCACCCGCACGAGCCGCTTCTATAGCTGCATTAAGAGCAAGAAGATTTGTTTGTTCTGCAATATCATTAATCACATTGAGTACTGTTCTAATCTCATTGGTGTCATTGACTAATTGTTCAAGGTTTTCATTCATAGCATATTCAAATTCTATACTATTGTTTACATTTGTAAGGAGTGTTTCTATTTCTTGCTTTGCCTGATTAAGCGCACTGTTTGCTTCTTGCATATTTGTTTGTGTATTTTGAAAGTTATGTGTTGAAGTATGTACGACCTCTTGAATAGAGTGTGCTTGTGCAATTGTTTCTTGTGCTACAGAAAATTCTTCATGAATATGAGCATTTGTCTCTTGCATGATGTGTTTCATTTTTGTTGCATCTGTTTTGTTGGCAGTCGAAGAGTCTTTGGCATTTTGAATTGTATTTTGTAAGTCTGATAAAAACATATTGATAGACCAAGCCATAATACCCGTCTCATCTCGTGCATCAATTTCTAAAGTTTTTGTGAGGTTATTGTACTCTGTAGAAACTTTATTGGTGATACCAATGACTGAGTTTTTAATCTGTTTAACTAAGAGATAGATGTTAAAAGAGGAGATAGACAAAGCAATCACTGCAAGTATAAGATTATTGATGATAAGGGAATGGATTGATAAGTTTTGCGTGATTGTTATGGTAATGTTGAACAATATGATTAAAATTACATTGCCTAAAAGAGTGTTAAAAATGACATATAAAATCTTTTTGCTAAATGTTATAAAAGGGTGTTTTTTTGAGAGTTGGAGTGATTTTGTCCAGTGTTCCAAGCTTGTAACAAAGGCAATAAAAACAGGAATCACAAACAAAAGTACAAGTGGCAAGGTAAAAGCCTGCGCAAGGTAAAATTGCTCAGAACTCACAAAATCGAGACTGCTTAAAACAGCTAAGGGACCAAAAGAGGTATATAAAAACTGTGCAATTAAAAACCATACAGGAAGTTTGGCAATAATAGCATCGCTTTTATCATTAGAAATATTTGACAACACTGCTGCTTTGACAACACTTAATCTGTTAAAGAAAAAATAGACACCTAAAGTTGTTGCAAAGATAATGTAAGCAATCATCGTGAGAGAAAAAACAATCTCCAAAAGTGCATCAAAGGTAAAAATATGCGTATAATAAACAATTCCTATCCATGCAATAGGTGGAATTAAAAATCCAATAAAAACATACAATAGGAGTCTATTTTGCAACATATCTTATCCTTTACATCATATCATTATTTTTCTTTTTTGATAACTTGCGTAACTTCATGAGTGTATTAAAGAGTATCATGAGTAAAATAATCGCAATAATAATTGTAATTGCGATTTGATAATTAAAAAGATTTGTTGTATCGTAAGAGTCATTGATCTCTTTTTCAAGTGCTGCATCCTCTTTGAGTATCTCTGAAGTAGAAAGTTCACTATATGCAGGCTCTGGTGTTTGTAAGGTAACTTTTTTTTCTACTTCTTTTTTCTCAACTTTTTTCTCAATCTTTACTTTTTTTTCAACTTTTTGCATTGGTTTGTGTTTTGCAACAACTATTGGTTTTTTCTCTTTATGCTCTATCATCTTTTCTGTCTTTAGAGTTTTTTGTACTTGTTGTACTTTGAGAGGTATTTCCTTTTTTGTTGTCTGCGGTTTTTTGTGTCTCACACTGCCTTTATATGGAGGTAAAACATACACATCTGCATAATTTTTTTCAAACTTTGCTAAGACATAAAAGAGTTCTTTATTGTTTGTGAATGTCTTGATGGAGATAACATTATAGGCATCGATTTTTTCAATTTGTATGCTTAAATTATTTAAACCCATAAAAATTTTTAAAGCAGAATCTTTCTCTATGAGTTTTTTGGCTTTTTCTAAAGCATTGGAAGCATATTGAGCATGGGTGTATGTTCCTAAGATTATTTTCTTTTCACTTGAAAATGCAAGCAGGGCTGTAACGAACAAGAAAAAAATGATTTTCATGATGTGCATTCCTTCTATTTTTTGGTATTAAGGTATTATAGCGAACTTTTTATCATTTTATCTTATAGAAGATGCTGTGAGAAAAATATAATCTTTTCCTGTGATCATAACACGGTATTTTTTTTGTTGGAGATATTTTTTCGAGAAAACAACATCTTTGTAAAGAAGTCCCATCTCTGAAAAAGCATAGTTTTTCACTCTTGCACCATACATCATCTCTCCATCTATAAAGCGGCAGTTTGGAAAGCCTAAAATCATCGCCCCATTGCGTTTGAGCTGGTTTTGTACTATAGACATAAGCAGGGGATTAAACGCAAGATTAGAACTCTGCAGAGTTCCAATACTTATAATGAGGTCAAATTCGCCTAAATTGAGAGTAGCTAAATCATTGATGTCATGAACATAAAAAGAGACATTAGTGTCATCTCTAAATGTTTCTCTCGCTTGAGAAATCGCAGATTCGCAATAATCAATCCCCACAAGTTCTAAATCTGCAAAGTTTGTTACAAGCGATTTAATGAGTGCAAACTCATCTCCACTATTGACTCCAAGGTTAAGAATTCGAGTACGTTTTTCTACATGAATATTTTGGAGTGCTTGTGTATAGTAGTGAAGAAAGGCAGGTTCTTGCATTTTATGAATTTGTGAAAAAATAGAGCCCTCGCCATACTTTTTTTCTTTATCATCAATACTTTTATGAAAACTCTCATCAGGATTGAGCTTTTCAAAAGTAATTCGTATAGTTGCATCACTCTGTATGTATGGTGTACACATCTTGCAGCCAAGAATATGGGCTAAATCAAGCCATGATTTGTAGCTTCTATATACAAAATCTTGATTATTGTGTCTTATCAGATTACCACTGTAGGTTGAAGATACAATGTCAGGGTTGAGGACTTCAAACTCTATCTGCTCTTTTGCCTGCATGGCTTGGAGCTTTTTTTGTAAAACAGTAGTGATTTCGAGCATAGAGTTTGTATAAAATTTTTGCATATGAAATGAATTATGCAAAAAATGTTCCAACTTCTCTTTTTATTACATTTCTTTCAGTTTAGTTTGTCTACAATAATAAAAAATATGTGGAAAACCAAACAATGAGAATCGATAAGTTTTTAAATGCAGTCAATCTAACCAAACGCAGAAGTATTGCACAAGATATGCTAAGTAATAAAGTAGTCCTCATTAATGATGTTGTGGCAAAGGCGAGTAAGGGTGTAGAAGTTGGGAGTATCATTACAATTAACTACCTTGAATCTTCTAAAAAATATAAGGTACTCAAAATTCCTACAACAAAATCAACCCCAAAATCTTTGCAAGATGAGTATGTAAAGGAGATTTCATGACATATGCACATGCCAAAAAAGAGTTTACAAGCCTCTTTGAACATCAAATGAGTGATACACAGATGCGAGCATTTCTTGAAAGTATGGTGTTAGATGCAAGTACCTCTGTGCATGCTATTGCCGCAGCTGCAGATGTGATGCGAAGCTTTGCAGTACCACTTCCCATAAGTGAGGAGACTCGTGAGAGATCTATGGACATTGTAGGAACTGGAGGCGATAAAATAGGCTCTTTTAATATCTCCTCAACTACAGCACTTCTCGTTGCCTCTTGTG
>JALWON010000325.1 GCA_027083475.1 Sulfurimonas sp. | reverse complement strand
AAGAGTGTAAAAAGTCCTTTGTAATCTTTGCGACCTCTTGTGCGGAAAGATTGTTAATATCAATCGTCTTATTCCCTGCTCCTAGTGCACCGTAGGCACTTATATTTGTCTTATTAAAGAGTGCTAAGACTTTGGTTTGCGAGGCTACTGCTAAGTGCATAGGTCCTGTGTCGGCACTGACAAAAAGGTCGCATTCATGAAAAAAGGCACCGAGTAAACGCAGGTTTTTATTGGAATATTCTAAAACTTGTGCATTGAGTTTTTTTGGAATGTCAGGTGAGAGTATATCTACTACAGTAATCTGATTGTGTTTGACATCTAAGGCTTCAAACCACTCTTGCCACCACTCATCTGGTATTCTTTTATCAAAACGGGCATTTCTAAAGAGAGCGATGATTTTTTGCTCTTTTGAGATACTGTTTTTCTCCAATAGTTCTTCTAAATCTTTTTTTGCCTCTGTAATTTCTGTTTCTTTGAGTTTGATGTCAAATTTGAGCTTTTGTGTCGGTGGCTCAATGTTAAAAAGCCGTACAAGTTCTAAAGATTCTAATCCAATATGTTTGTAAAGATGTGTAAACGGGGTGGTGTGTGTGAGTTTAGCCCAACTTTTTTCATTGTAGTAGCTTGCTTTATACTCTGCATTTGTCAGTGATGTTACAAGTTGTGAACTTGTAGAAGCCGCCATAATATTGAGTGCAACATCATATTTTTTCTCTCTTGTCTCTTTGATGAATTTGTACATTTGGAGCGGTTGTTTCAGTAGTTCTCTTGGAATTGAGATGACTTTATCTACATTTGGGAGTTCTTGGAGTATATCTCCTGCGAGTTTCATACCGACGATAATGTCTATTTTTGCATGAGGTAGCTCTTTATGAAGAGTATTGAGTAAGGGCGTTAAGAAAATGAGATTTCCTATACGATAATTAGGACGAATGATAAGAATGGTTTTCACTTTCTCTTTATCTATAAAAGGTGTATCACTTTTATGCTGTGTAAAACTTGCAAGGAACTTATTTAAGAGGTTGTTACTTTGCCTTCTGAGCTGTACATGCAGGGGGATTTTCATAGAAGTCTCACTCAATTTGTTTTTAAAATTATATCCAATTAAGCTATAATTGTGCAATTATAAAAGGAACTCCTATTGAAAGAGATTATAAAACGGTTTTGGCCCTACATAAAAGAGTATAAATTTTACTATTTACTTGTCATTTTTGGTGGTATTTTGATTGTGCTTTCTACAGCTGCGAGTGCGCATATTATGAAGCCTTTGATGGATGATATGTTCATTGCGAAGAAAAAAGAGATGTTATATTTAATTCCGCTTGGTTTGATTGGTATTTATCTCACAAAAGCGATTGGAAAGTATGTGCAGACTATTTTTATGGAGTACATTGGACAGAGTATAGTGACTCGTTTTCGGGAGCTTTTACTTTCGCATATCATATCGCAAGATATGGCATTTCTCTACATAAACCGAAGTGGAGAGCTTATTTCGCGTGTGACAAACGATATTGGTCGTATTCAAACTTTTGTTGCAAACATCTTACCTGACTTATTTCGTGATATTTTAGCTGTTATTGCTCTTGTTGGGTATATTATTTACCTTAGCCCTATGCTCTCCTTTTATACGCTTGTGGTTGTGCCTTTGGCTATTATTCCTTTGATGTCGATTGCTCGAAGACTCAAAAAGTATTCTCACCGTTCCCAAGAGAAAAATGCAGATATTGTGACCCGTTTAACAGAAGTTTTTAATAATAGTGAAATTATTAAAGCAAATGATACACAAGATTTTGAACTCCAGCGTTTTAGTGTGCAGAATTGGCAATTTTTTAAAATAAATATGAAGACGGTCTATGTTGGTGCACTTGTGCCACCTCTGATGGAGATGCTTGGGGTAACAGGACTTGCTGCTGTAATCTATGTTGGTGGTAAAGAAGTTTTTGCAGGGCGGATGAGTGTTGGTGAGTTTACTGCGTTTATTACAGCAGTGGGACTTGTGTTTGAACCCATACGAAAGTTGAGTGGTACCTACGCAAAGATTCAAGATGCCATCGCTGCGAGTGAGCGGGTTTTTGAGGTTTTAGATACAAAGCCAAAGATTGTTGATGGAGAGAAAACGCTGAGGAGTGATATACAAAGAATAGAGTTTGAAAATGTATCGCTTCTGTATGAGGGTGTGTATGCCTTGAAAAATATCAATATATCAATTCATGATGGCGAAAAGATTGCATTAGTTGGAGATAGTGGCGGGGGGAAATCTACTTTTATTGCAATGCTCATGCGTTTTTATGATGCAGATGAGGGTAGAGTAAAAATAAATGGATGTAATATAAAAGAGTACAATCTATCATCTCTCAAGCATCATATCTCTCTTGTATCGCAACGAGTCTATATTTTTCAAGACTCTTTAGCTGCAAATGTTGCTTACGGTGAAGAGGAGATAGATGAGAGTAGGGTAATTGAAGCCTTGAAACTTGCCGATGCATATGATTTTGCGATGGAACTTGAAAATGGTATATATACTGTGATGAGTGAAGCAGGGGCTAATCTTTCAGGAGGACAGCGTCAACGTCTTTCTATTGCCCGTGCAATCTACAAACATGCTTCGCTTTTACTTTTTGATGAAGCTACATCTGCTCTTGATAATGAGAGCGAAAAACGTATCCAAAAAGCACTAGATAGCTACACTCAAGATAAAATAACGATTACAATAGCCCATAGACTCAGTACAATTGAGCATGCTGATACAATTGTAGTGATGCAAAAAGGGCAAATTGTAGCGAGTGGAACACATCGCGAATTACTTGAAAATTCAGTTGTATATAAAAGACTTGCAGGGAATTTAGAAGGGTAAAAGAGTTGGAGGTTGTTAGCAATGTCTAAGACATTGCTAAAGTGTTAGTGGCAGCCACATCCTGTACCACAAGATTCACCCTCTGAAGCAGGTGCTTGTTTTGGTGCAGCAGCAGTTGAACACGCAGAGACACCAGGAGGTGTTGTTGGTTGTACTGCTTGGTTATCTACACCACCATTTGCATTGATTTCTTCAATCGTTTCCCAAATAGAAGCTGCCGCTTTTGCATAACGCTGTGCAGATTCGCTTGATGGGCTTACAAAAGAGATAGGTTTCCCTTCATCTCCACCCGTTCTGATACTTGGCTCTAATGGAATTTCAGCAATGATTTTTGTCTCAAACTCATCCGCCATTGGTTGAGAAGTGCCTTTGCCAAAGATGTCATACTCAACACCCGTATCAGGAGCGATAAATCCACTCATGTTTTCAATAATTCCAGCGATAGGAATGTTTAATTTTTTAAACATATCTAACGAACGACGAGAATCATCTAAAGAGACACCTTGTGGTGTTGTCACAGTAAGACCAGCAGTTACAGGGACACTCTGAGCTAGTGTAAGTTGTGCATCACCAGTTCCTGGAGGCATATCGATGACTAAACAGTCTAACTCAGACCATAAAATATCACGTAAAAATTGTTCAATCGCTTTCATAATCATAGCACCACGCCAGATTAAAGACTGTCCCTCTTCCATCAGTGAACCCATAGACATGATTTCAATGCCATATGCTTTGAGTGGGAGCACTTTGTTTCCAGTTACTTCAGGTTTCACAGACTCTAAACCCATCATACGAGGAATATTGGGGCCATAAATATCTGCATCTAAAAGACCAACTTTAAGCCCTTGTTTTGCTAAAGATATAGCGATATTTACTGATGTTGTTGATTTTCCAACGCCACCTTTTCCTGAACTTACCATCAAGAAGTTTTTCACTTGTGGTGCAATATTTTTGCCCTTAGATGAACTCTCTCTTGGCATAACAGGTGCTTTTATATTACAAGTAATGTTCTCTGCACCCTCACGCATCAATTCAGCTGTTGCTTC
>JALWON010000324.1 GCA_027083475.1 Sulfurimonas sp. | reverse complement strand
GGTTTTTCTTGTCACTGGAGAGGTTTTTACAAAATGGAGTGAAGAGAGAGTGACACTTTGTTGTTCAAAACTAATGTGTTCTATAGTATTGGCTTTAATACTATGGGGCAAAGCCTCAGAAACAATGAGAACATTTCCTTCTATTTGCATGGCCTTTTGTTGATAATAGTTCGTTGTAATTGTGATGGAGTCGTCATTTGTTTGCATAATATTTGCTTTATTGCTTATGCTTAAACCTTTATAAAAATTGTACAGTTGTATATCAGCATGATTACGAGAGAGAAGATCCAAGTACTCAAAAAGAAGTTTGGAATCTGTAATCGCTTCTTCTTGAATATTGTGTTCATTAGTGAAATGTGTGAGAAAATTCATCTGTGTTACATCATCAAAAGAGAGGATGCCATAGTGCTCTTGTTCAGGGATACTTTGATACTTGACAATAAAATGTAATGTCTGTGCATCACTGTTTTTCATTTTTACATTGTATGGTTTTTGAGGGTTTTCTTGTAAGACATCGAGTGCTTTTATGTTCTCATGATTGTATAAAAATTGTGGATGTGCTAAAAACTGTTCTTCTAAAGAGACGATGTTTTCATGACACTCACTCAGCGATTGACAATGAAAAAAGTTTAAAAAAGGCTCATTGGCTAAAACAATTTTGTTGTCATGCAATAAAATAATAAGAGCACTTTGATGTTTGAAAATATGTTTTAAATGAGTTTGAAAAAGTTTTGTATGGAGTTCGTGCTTTATCTCGGCTACAACTTCATTGAGTGCATGAGAGAGTTCTTTTGGATTGAGCGGTTTTTCCAAAAATCTAAAGACACCGAGTTCAATACTTTTTACAAGCATTTGTTTATCAGTCGAAGCAGAGACAATGATGATTTTTGTTTGTGGTGCAAGGGTTTGCATCTGCTGTGCCATTGTGAGTCCATCCATCTTAGGCATATTGATACCTGTAATGACGATGGAGTGATGCTGCTTTTTAAAAAGTTCTAATCCTTTCTCCCCATCGAGGGCAAGGTCAATATGTGAAAAAAATTTCTTGAGCAGTTCCCCTGCTTTATATAAAAGCGTTGGATTGTCCTCAACATATAAAACTTTTAAATTTTGCATCCATTCAAACCTTTTAAAGATTGTTATGGCTATTTTATCTTAATTTCATTGACTCTTCAAACTTTTCTTACTACTTATTTGCTATAATCCGCATTTAAAAACCAATTTTTAGGATTTCCTAGTGAGCCAACAATTAGAAAACATTGACGAACAACTTGCAAACCATAAACTTTCGCAGTTAGATTATACACATATAAAAGAGATTTTAGGGCGTGAGCCAAACCTTGTTGAACTTGGTATATTTTCAGCAATGTGGAGTGAACACTGCTCTTATAAATCATCAAAAGTGCATTTAAAAGGTTTTCCTACCAAAGCTCCTTGGGTTATTCAAGGTCCAGGAGAGAATGCAGGGGTGATTGACATTGGTGATGGCTATGCGGCTGTCTTTAAGATGGAGTCTCATAATCACCCATCTTTTATAGAACCATACCAAGGGGCTGCTACTGGTGTTGGCGGCATCATGCGTGATGTCTTTACAATGGGGGCTCGTCCTATTGCCAACCTCAATGCCTTGCGTTTTGGAAATGTTTTAAATGATGACGACATCTCAAAACACCAACGCTATTTGGTTCGTGGTGTCACTGAAGGTATTGGTGGCTATGGAAACTGTATGGGTGTTCCAACAATCGGTGGAGAGACAAGTTTTGATGAGTGTTACAATGGCAACATTTTAGTCAATGCTTTTACTCTAGGGCTTGCAAAAAGTGATGAGATCTTTTATGGAAAAGCCGAAGGTATTGGCAATCCTGTAATGTATGTTGGTGCAAAAACGGGTCGTGATGGACTCGGTGGTGCTGTGATGAGTTCTGATAGCTTTACAGAGGAGTCAAAGTCTCTGCGCCCAACGGTACAAGTAGGTGATCCTTTTACAGAAAAGCTTTTGCTTGAAGCGTGTTTAGAGCTTTTTAAAACCGATTATGTCATAGGAATTCAAGATATGGGTGCTGCAGGGCTCACTTCTTCTGCGTTTGAGATGGCAGGAAGAAGTGGCAGCGGGATGATTATGCATCTCGATAAAGTGCCTGCACGTGAAGAGGGAATGACTCCTTATGATTTTATGCTCTCAGAGAGTCAAGAGCGTATGCTTTTGTGTGCAAAAAAAGGAAGTGAGCAGGCAATTATAGATATTTTTAACAAATGGGACTTGGATGCGGCTGTTGTGGGTGAAGTGACTGCAACGGGAAATATGGAACTTTTTTGGCACGGTGAAAAGTGTGCAGATGTTCCCGTAGATCCTGTGAGTGAAGAGGCACCAGAGCTGAATCGTCCTATGAAAAAGCCAGCATATCTTGATACAATTCATCAAGTAACACTTAATGATTTTGATGCTGTAGATAACCAAGCGGCTTTTGAGAAGTTAATTGTCTCTATGGAAGTGGTAGATAAATCGTGGATATACACACAGTATGACTCAATGGTACAGACAAACACTGTTAAAAATGGAGGCATGCTTGATGCCTCTGTTGTGCGTGTCAAAGAGAATGGAAAAGCACTTGCTATGAGTGCGGATTGTAATGTGCGTTACTGTTACATCGACCCTAAGGGGGGTGCTGCTGCAGCGGTTATTGAGTCTGGAAGAAATGTTGCTATGAGTGGTGCAAGACCATTGGCTATTACAGATTGTCTCAACTATGGAAATCCTGAAAACCCAGAAGTAATGTGGCAGTTTGGGGAGGGGTGTTTAGGCATTAAAGAGGCATGTGCTGCACTGACTACTCCTGTAATCGGTGGAAATGTTTCGCTCTATAATGAAACTAATGGCGTTTCTGTCTTTCCAACACCCTCTATTGCAACTGTAGGTGTGAATGATGACCAACACAATGTGCTTATGTCGAGTTTTCAAGCTGAAGGAAATGTGCTTTATCTTGTAGGTGAGAGCAAATCTGAGTTTGGTGGAAGTCTCTATATGAAAGAGCTCTATGATACTGTTGCAGGGGAATTACCTGAGATAGATTATAAAAAAGAGTTAGCTCTTTGGGATTTAGTGATTGAGGGCAATAAGAAAAACCTTTTAGAGTGTGCAAAAGATGCAAGTAGTGGTGGAGTAGCCATTGCTTTAGCAAAAATGGCAGCTGTGAGTGGGCTTGGATGTGATGTGCAAATGCATGTAGAAGATGAGCGAGATATTTTTGCGGAGTCTATGAGCCGTGCTATCATAGAAGTGAAACCAGAAAATTGTGAGGCATTTGAAGCGATGCTTGATGCATCACTTGGCTTTGAAAAGGTAGGTGTTGTAGGCGGAGAAAATTTTCATATCAATAATGTTACAATGCGTATGCAAACACTCAAAGAGAAGTACTTTAACAGCTTTAAAGAGACAATCCAAAGAGATATATAGAAAAACTTTGCTATAATACTCAACAGAAAATTACACAGGAGAAATATATGTTTAAAAATTTACTTGCACTTATAGGTTTAGTGGCACTTGTAGCTGGTATTGGCGGTTATGCAAAATACGGTTCACAAGTAGCAGCTTTAGATGACCAAGCAATTGGTACATATACAAAGATGTTTGAAAAAGTTTTAGAGACTGGTGATGCTGCAAAAGGTATGGTCCTTAAATGGAAAGTCAATGATGATGTTGAAAATGCAGATGTTGTTGAGTCTATTAATGCTTTAGCTGAAGAGTACAACATGCGTGTAACAGGTGACACGAAAATGTTTACTATAGAAGATGCAAAAGGTGATGAAGTAAAATATGTTGAAAATATTTCAATGTGTAGTCTTTCTATTGCGAAAAAATTCTTAGCATATTCTCATGAATTTGGTGGTTTTATGCCATGTCGTATCATGTTAATTGAACTTGCAAATGGTGAGAGATGGCTTTACACTATGGATTTAACTTTAGCAATTCACGGTGGACATCCACTACCAAAAGAGATGCTAGAGCTTGCTTCTCATGTGCAAAAAGCAATGTTAGAGATCCCAGCACGTGCTGCTGAAGGTGATTTTTAATCTTCCTCTTTTTATAAAAGACTGATTTTTCAGTCTTTTATTTCCCTTTTTTACATTACTCCCTATTTAAGTACCTATCCATAAATAAAACCAATTAACAGCGAAAAGGAAAAGGTACAGATGCAAGGCAGATTTTTAAAATCCTAGCCGTAGCTAAGATGAGAAAATCTAACGAAGTCAGGTGTGCCTTTTCCTTTTCGCCCGTAGGGAGGTTTAAAATGATACCTATTACTGTGTTAAAAACCCTTGAAGCTACTAGTAGCTCCTGCGAATTTTTGCCTTGTACTAGGTATCATTTTAAATCTCTGTTACTTGGTTTTATTTATGGAGAGGTACTTACCTCCCTATAAACAACATTTAGATAAAATTCCTCCATTATTATAAAGATTATTAAACTCAAGGATATTTTTTTGAAAAAAAGAGCATTAGTTAGTGTAAGCGATAAAAATGGTGTAGTTGACTTTTGTAAGTCATTAGTGAAAAATGATTATGAGATTATTTCGACTGGTGGAACCTATAAACTTTTAAAAGAGAGTGGTGTTGATGCTATAGAGATTGATGAGGTAACAAAATTTCCTGAGTGTTTTGAGGGGCGTGTTAAAACATTGAACCCTTATGTGCATGGAGGTATTTTACACCGTCGTGATAAACAATCACACCTAGATCAAGCCAAAGAACTTAATGTTGAAGCAATAGATTTAGTCTGTGTCAACCTGTATCCTTTTAAAGAGACAATTGAGCGAACAGATGATTTTGATGACATTATTGAGAACATCGACATCGGTGGACCGGCAATGGTGCGTTCAGCTGCGAAAAATTTTGATGCAGTTATTATTGTGACAAATGTAGAAGATTATGCAGAAGTAATTGATGCGATAGAGAATGAAAAAAACACAAAAGAGTTTCGCCGTGGCTATATGATAAAAGCTTATGAGCATACTGCTGCTTATGATAGTATGATAGCAAACTACATGAATGAACGTTTTAATAATGGCTCGGGTGAGAAAAAATTCATTGTTGGAAATAAAGTGATGGATACTCGTTATGGTGAAAACCCACATCAAAAGGGTGCTCTGTATGAGTTTGACAAGCACTTCACCAATAACTTTAAAACACTCAAAGGTGAAGCAAGTTTTAATAACCTTAATGACCTCAATGGTGCTGTAAAAATTGCCGCTGGTTTTGGAGAAGAAAACGCAGTCTGTATCTCTAAGCATGGAAACCCTTGTGGATTTGCCATCAAAGAGACATTGTTAGAGAGTTATGTTGAAGCTCTTAAATGTGACCCAGTTTCTGCCTTTGGTGGTGTAGTTGCCGTCAATGGTGTTGTCAATAAAGAGATGGCAGAGAAGATGAATGAAATTTTCTTAGAAGTGATTATTGCAAGTCGTATCACAGAAGAAGCACAAGAGGTCTTTGCAAAGAAAAAACGTATTAAACTTTTTGAAATGGGTGCAGATAATCTTTTACTTGCAAATGACACGGATGATTTTAAGCATATTGAGGGTGGATTTATCTTTCAAGATGCGGATAGAGTTGGTGCAGATGAAGTTAAAAATGCAAAATTAGTGAGTCAAAAAGCTGCAGATGCACAAGATATGAAAGATTTAGAAATTGCCTATAAAGTAGCTTCTTTAACAAAATCGAACTGTGTTGTGTATGTGAAAAATTCTGCAATGGTGGCTGTAGGAATGGGTATGACTTCTCGTGTTGATGCGGCACAATGTGCACTGAAAAAAGCCAAAGAGATGGGACTTGATGTGAGCGGTGCAGCACTTGCAAGTGAAGCATTTTTCCCATTTCGTGATAGCATAGATGCAGCTGCCGCTGCAGGGGTCAAAAATGTGATTGAACCAGGAGGAAGTATTCGTGATGATGAGATTATAGAAGCTGCCAATGAGTTTGGTATGAGTCTCTATTTTTCAGAAGTACGACACTTTTTACATTAAGAGTTTATAACTTGATTGACATAGACTCAACTCTTGTGATATAATTCTGCTGAAGGGCACCTCTAAAAATCCTATTACCTCTCAGAGGGAAGAAAAAAAGATGAGATTGTGCAAAAGCTTTTATGAGTCATAGCCGTAGCTATGGCGATGAAAAGTTTTGTGCAAGATTGCTTTTTTTATCCCTCCCTACGGGTAACACAGAGGAGCCTACACTCATCGTTACTCTTTCTCACCTTAGCTATGGCTAGGGTTTCAAAAGAGTGCCTTGATTGTAAACTTCTCTGTGTTACTGAGAGGTACTAGGGTTTTTAGAGGGGCCCTTAAATAAAAGAATTCACTTTAGAGGAGAGAAATATGGCAAAATCATTATATGAAACTTTAGAAGTCTCTGAAAATGCAAGCGAAGCAGAGATAAAAAAAGCATACAGAAAGCTTGCGCGCAAATACCATCCCGATGTCAATAAAGAGACATCTGCAGAGGAGAAGTTTAAAGAGATAAACTCTGCATATGAAATTTTGAGTGATCCAAAAAAGAAACAACAATACGATATGTATGGTGATTCGATGTTTGGCGGTCAAAATTTCCATGATTTCTCTCAAAGTGCTGGTGGCGGAGCCAACCTTGATGATATATTACGTGAAATGTTTTCCCAAGGTGGTGGCTTTGGTGGTGGAGGCAACCCTTTTGGTGGGGGTGGTAATCCTTTTGGTGGAGCAGGCGGCTTTGGAGGCGGTTTTGCACAGGAGCCAAACCTTGATATAGAGACAAAAGTAACCATTCCTTTTAGTGTCTCTATTTTAGGAGGTTCGCACTCGGTGAGTGTGAATGGTGAACGCTTTGATATTAAAATTCCTGCAGGTGTCAAAAGTGGTGAAAAAATGCGTGTCAAAGGCAAAGGACATGCACAAAATGGTCGCGTAGGTGATTTGTTTTTGAAAATTACTGTTGCCGCAAACCCTGAATACGAACGTGAGGGGGATGACCTTGTAAAAACTTTTGATGTACCACTCTATGCAGCACTTTTTGGTGATAAGATAGCGATTCAAACCTTAGAAAAAGAGATAAAACTCAAAGTACCAAAAAATACAAAAAATGGACAACGTTTTCGTGTAAAAGAGATGGGTGCTATGAATCGTAAAACGAAGGTGCGTGGAGATTTGTATCTCAAGGCGAATATTGTTTTACCAAAAGTAGATGAACTTGATGAAGATTTGGTTACAATAATGCAAGAGAAGTTACCAAAGGAGTAAATCATGATACACCAATATGACGAACCTGTTTACCTTATTAGTATAGTTGCGAAGATTTTAGATATTCATCCACAAACACTTCGTCAATATGAACGTGAGAATTTGATTTGCCCTTCGCGTTCAGATGGTCGTATTCGTCTCTACTCCCAAAGAGATATTGATAGAATTAAACTTATTTTGCGTTTGACTCGCGAACTTGGTGTGAATCTGGCAGGTGTTGATATTATTTTACGTTTAAAAGAGAATGTGGATGAGATGGAAAATGAGATAGCAACACTCCGACAAGAAGTACTGCAAGCAAAAAATGCACACTCTGTATCACATGATAAAGCATTAGTAACCAAACGCAGTATTTATGATATGATTATTTTTGAAGAGTAAGCATACCGCTACTCTTTTAACCTTTGTATCTTTGCACCGACGGCTGCTAGTTTTTTCTCTAAGGCAACATAACCACGATCTAAATGATAGATTCTATGGATATTTGTCTCCCCCTCGGCAATAAGTGCTGCTAGCACTAAAGCACTTGAAGCACGTAAATCTGTTGCCATCACATCTGTACCACTGAGTGGTGTTTTACCGTTGACTGTTGCAGTGTGTCCGTTGAGTGTAATATCGGCTCCCATACGTTGGAGTTCACTGACATGCATAAAACGATTTTCAAAGAGTTTCTCTTCTATAATCGAAACGCCATTGGCTTGGGTTGCGAGTGCTAAAAACTGTGCTTGCATATCTGTGGGAAACGCAGGATACTCTTGTGTGACAAGTCTCACAGGTTTCATCTCTTGGGCTGGATGAATAGTAATAGTGTTTTCTGTGAGTGTAAATGTACTGCCCATCTCTTCAAGTTTTGCAAGTACGGAGCCTAAATGTTTTGGTTCAACATTTGTCAGAGTAATTTCTGAGTGAGTGATAGCCCCTGCACAAAGGTAGGTTCCTGCTTCAATTCTATCTGGAATGACAGCAAAAGGATCAATATCTAACAGTTTTCCATCTGTCCCATAAATCGTCAAAATTGCTGTTCCTATACCATCAATCCGAACACCACTTTTTTGCAGAATTCTACAAAGTTGCACAACTTCTGGCTCTCGTGCTGCGTTTGTGAGGGTGGTTTTTCCTTTTGCAAGGACTGCTGCCATCACAATATTAGCTGTTCCTGTAACAGTGACTTTATCAAAAATAATGTCACATCCTTGTAAGCCGTTTGGTGTTGTGGCCTCAATATAGCCCGATTTTATCTCTATATGTGCTCCCATCTGTTCAAGTGCTTTGAGGTGTAAGTCTATAGGTCTTTGACCAATGGCACAGCCCCCTGGAAGTGAGACTTCACAATGTCCAAAACGAGCGAGAATCGGGCCAAGTACCAAAATAGAAGCACGCATTGTTTTGACAATGTCATACGTTGCTTTTGTTTGTGTGAGGACGGAGGTGTCCACTACTGCTTGCGTGCCTTCAAATGTGACAGCGGCTCCAAGATTTGCAAGCAATTTTAAAAGGGTGCGAATATCGGCAACTTGTGGTAAGTTTGTAATCTTTACACTTTGCTTCGCTAAAATTGTCATTGCAATAAGGGGTAAGGATGCATTTTTTGCACCTGAAATTTCGATTGTTCCTGCAAGGGAGTCTATATTTTGTAATTGTAAGTAATCCATAAGTCTCTTTAGTAATTTTAGTGGTAGCATTATATCTTATTAATATTTTGATATACTTTTATTAGCTAATAAGAAAAAGGAAGTTTTATGAGTTCAGCCCTTGATAGATTGAAAAACTTGACCCATAAAATATCTAGCTATGAAATGGCACGTAAAGAGAATATACTCCGTTTAAAAGAGATCTTTACAGAACTTGGAATTGATAAAAAAGTAGAGCATTTTGAAAAGCTTTTTGATTTTAAAGCCATAAATCTCTCAGGTGCTTCGCTTTCAAGTGAGCATTTGGGGGAGATTAAAGAGGGAAAGTATCTTCAGATTTTAGCTATAAGTTATGATAAAACAGCAAGTGTTAAAAGTAAAAATATTTCATTGGCTTATTTTGGTCGTGTTGAAAATGTGGAGAGTGCACTCAAAGATAGAGTTGTTGAGTTTATTATTCGCTACCGTTTTGAGAAAAGTTTTATGACCTTAGAGCACTACCATACTATGATGGAGCCTTTTAGGAAGCAAATTGGCTAGATTTTATTTTTTACTATGGCAAAAATGGGCTTTATATGTTACACTCAGTAGTCTTGGATTTGCCGGAATTATTGCGTTTGGTATAACACTGTTTCTCTACATGAAAGAGGGGAGTGTGACTTTGAGTCAAGATGTATATCAAGCCCTTTGGCATATTTTTCTCTTTTGGTTGCCTCTGGTATGGAGTGTGACTTTACTACTTGCTCTATTTTTGAGTTTAAAAAGAGTTTTTAACCAATGCCTCAATGGGTACACATTTAAACTTTTGCAATGTATGAAAAAAGAAAATTCTGAGACAATTGAGGTTGTAGGATATGGTGATATAAAAAGAGTGTGGAGAAAATGGTTGCTACTCCTCATTTGGCTTGTTGGAGCACAAATGGTGTTAGCATTGGTTGGAGTAGAACTCTTTATAAAGCATACGGCTCTTTTTGATTGGTTTAGTATTTATCTTTTATATGTTTTTGTTTTGGTGGCAGGATACTTTTCATTTATTTTACTCTCCTCTCGTTGTCGGCTTGTGAGGGTGAAAAGATGTTGATTTTTTTAGATGTAGAGACAACCGGTCTTGGAGAGAGTGACACCCTAGTCTCGCTTGGACTTTTAAATGCAACAACAAAAGAGTACAGGTATGCACTTGTGAATGAAGGCAAAAAAATACCGCCAGAAGCATCAAGTATTCATCATATTACAAAAGAGATGATTGTGGAAAAACCATCTTTTTTAGCAAGTGAAATTTATGAGTATCTGCAAGCACATAACAAGCATGAAAATATTTTAATCGCACACCATAGTCTATTTGATGTGCAAAAGCTCGCAGATGCAGGCTTGTTATGGCAAGGGAAGGTTATAGATACTCTGCGTGTTAGCAAACATCTTATTCCTGAGTGTGAACAGTTCTCTTTACAATTTTTACGCTATGAATTACAACTTTATAAGCAAGAAGCAGCTTTGAAGCAAAAGTATGGAATTAAAGATGCTTTGTTTGCACATCATGCCCTTGGGGATGCACTTGTGTGTCATTTGCTTTTTGATTATTTGGGTGAGATGGCGGATGTGCAGGAGTTAGTAGAGTTAAGCAGCAAACATGTACTGCTTGAAAAATTGCACTTTGGAAAATATAAGGGAAGGTATATTGAGGAGATAGTGCAAGTTGATAGAGCCTATTTAGCATGGATGTTACAGAGTCTTCCTGATTTGGATGAAGATTTGCGATATAGTATAGAGTATAATTTAGAAGGATAACAATGAAAGTAGCTGTTGAGTGCCAGTCACCTCTTTTACAAAAATCTTTAGAACTTTTTTTACAGAAGTATCTTAGTGTTGCGAAAAAAAGCGATATTATTGTGCGGGATGTTGCTTGTGTTGATGATGAACGCTGTTTTTTTATCTCAAGTGAGAGTGGTGCTGATTTATTAAAACCTTTCTCTAAGGCTCAATTGCTCATAGAGTTAGAGAAAAAATATAAAAGTTTACAAAGGACACAGACACCTCTTAGAAAACAAACATCAGAGCATCTTGATTTTAGTGTCTTAGAAAAACGCATAGAAGCCCTGACACAAGAGTATCAGGCAAATATCTTACGGGCAGTAAAAGCATTCTATGAAAAATAATTCCAAACCATTCACAAAAAAAATAATTGCTGGAAAATTTAAAGGCAAGGTCCTTAGGTTACCCTCAAAAACGACGACACGCAGTTCAAAAGCTATTGTATTGGAGTCTTTTTTTAACACCTTGCAGTTTGCTATTGTTGATGCGACTTTTGTGGAGGTCTTTTCAGGCAGTGGGTCTATTGGACTTGAAGCCTTGAGCCGTGGTGCGGCAGAGATTATTTTCATGGAAAAAGATACAGCAGCCTTAAAAACACTCAAAGCAAATATAGCCTTGACAGATCCAAGTGCCTGTAGTGTTGTAGGTGGAGATAGTTTTTCTAACATTCAAGAAGTTGTAAAACGACTCAAAAAGCAAAAGAAAAAAGCATACTTTTACATTGACCCTCCTTTTAGTATACGAGAGGGGATGGAAGATATTTATGAAAAAACGATGCATCTTATTGGCAATCTGCCTGTAGCAGTTGTTGAGCATATCATTATAGAACATATGAGTGGACTTGAAATACCTGATAGATTAGGCGACTATGGCATTAAAAAAACAAAAAAATTTGGAAATACAAGTTTAACATATCTCGAAGTAGTATAAATGGAATAGATATTGCTATCTTTGTCTCATTCAAGGATGGTTTATGAGATTTTTTATACTTTTTGTGCTTTTTGTTTCCAGTGTATATGCCACAAAGATTCGTGAGATCTCAAGCATTGTCGGTGTGAGAGAGAATCAGATTATTGGTTATTCGCTTGTCGTTGGTTTACAAAAGACAGGGGATGGCACCACTTCAAAATTCACACTACAATCTATAGCAAATATGCTAAAAGCAATGAATATAAATATGCGTGCTACTGATATAAAATCAAAAAATGTAGCTGCAGTTGTAGTGACTGCAACAATGAAACCTTTTTCACGACAGGGGGATAAATTTGACATTACCGTCTCTTCTATTGGTGATGCAAAGTCTTTGGAGGGGGGAACACTTCTTATGACTCCTTTAAAAGGGGTGGATGGAAAGATTTATGCTCTTGCACAAGGAAGTATCAGCATTGGTGGACGCAACACCAGAGGTTCAGGTGCTCAAACACATCCAACAACAGGGATTGTCTACAATGGGGGTGTTATAGAGAGAGAAATTAATGTGAATCTTTATAATCAAAAGTATGCAACCCTCTCTTTAAAAGAGGCAGATTTTCAAAATGCTGTTGCTGTACAAAAGGCGATTAATAGATTTTATTCAACACAGGTAGCTATGGCAATTGACTCTCGTAGTGTGAAGCTTAAGTGTCCAAAAAATCGTTCAATGATAGAATTTTTAGCTGAAGTGCAGACAATAGATATGCACTATAAGGTAAAAAATAAAATTATTATCAATGAGCGTACAGGTACTATTGTCGCGGGTGTGGGAATAAAGATAAAACCAGTGGTACTTACACATGGTGAGATTACTATTAAAATAGTAGAGAATGAAACAGCACAAAAACCACAAGGCTCCATGCCTGTCGATAATAATTTAGTGATTGGTCTCAATGAAAATCAGCTCTATACAAAGGAGGGGACAACAACTGTAGCCAATCTTGTAAGAGCCTTACAAAAGTTGGGATCAACACCAAAAGATATTATTGCGATTTTAGAAGCTATAAAAAGTGCAGGGAGTATCTCTGCTGATTTGGAGATTATATAATGAGTTATTATGGAATGAATGCATTAGCATCAAATATTCAAAGTGTTACAGAAAAAAGTACCCTTCCAAAGATCAATCCTAAAGCAGAAAATGCAGATTTACGCGCACAAACAGATGCTTTTGAGTCTGTTATTATTAAAATGATGATGGATAACGCAATGAAAGATGAAAAAAATCTTTTCTCAGACCAAAAAGACCCAGGAGATAAAATATATAAATCAATGTATAGAGATGAACTCTCTAAAGCAAGTGCTGGGAGCTTTGGTTTTTCACAAATGTTGTATGATTATTTAAGCGAGAAAAGTTAAAAAATTTATCAAAAGTGTCGATGTAGTCACTAAAGGATAAATTATGATTTCACAAACAAATAATTCTCTTGTTCGTAATGCATATGGAGCAGTTCAAAGTGATACAAAAACACAAAGAACTTCGTTAAATGTTACAAAACAGGGAGATACAAGTAAAATAGAACAATTAAAAGAGTCGCTTGCCTCTGGTGAGTATAAAATAGACTTAGAAGCATTATCAAGAAAAATTGCTGATGAGTTAATGCAGTAAAAATAACAGGAGTCCGATATGTTGTCGCATCATTTACAAAGTGCCTTAGCTGATTTAAGAGATTTAATAAAAATAACAGAGTCAGATATAGAAGATATAAAATTAGCACAAAATGATGCACAATTTGAGAGATTGTCACTCAAAGAGGATAAACTCAAAAGTTTTGAGCAAAAAAAGGCGATGATTGATTATGAAATATCAACGCTTATGACAACAAACCCACAAGCAGAACTGCCTGATTTACTCAATAAAGAGCAACATAACTTACTCGATGACTTAAAAGTAGAACTCAATAATTTAAGAGAAGTCAATAAAAAATATGCAAAGTTTGTTTTGCTTGTAAGTAATGTGTATAATAATTTTTTAGAGAAATTGGTGCCAACAGAGATGCAAGGTTACAATAAAGTTGCTTCTAAAGACCCATCAATTCTTGAAGTGAGGGTTTAAGATGGCTTCGATGCTCAATTCACTCAATATTGGATACACAGGTTTAAACGCCGCACAAGTAGGCATTAATACTACTGGACATAATATTTCCAATGCTGAAGTAAAAGGTTACTCAAGACAAAAAGTTGTAACATCAGCAGCAACTCCCATTACTACTAGACCTGGTCAAGTGGGAAATGGTACAGAAATTCAGAATATAAAAAGGGTATTTGATAATTTTGTTTTTGATAGATATAGTGCAGTTTCAGCTGATAAATCCTATAGTGATTATGAACAACAACAACTCAAAACATTATCAACCTATTTTCCAGAAATAGATGGAGTAGGAATTAAAGCAGATTTAGCACAATACTATAATGCTTGGCAAACCTTTGCAGATAATCCAGGGAATGATGCGATTAAAGTAGCATTAGCAAAACAAACAACAACATTAACAGAGCATATAAAACAGACACAAGATAAGGTAAAAGGTTTACAAAATCAGATTAATGATCAACTTGGTGTGAATATTAATAAGGTAAATGATTTAGCTTCTCAAATAGCGAAGTTGAATATACAAATAGATACAGCAGAATCAGGTAAAGGATATAGTGCAAATGATTTACGTGATAAACGCAATGTTATTGAAAAAACACTTTCAGAACTTATTGGTTCGAATGTAAAAGTGGGACAGATAACTGCAAATACACAAGTAGATACGAATGCAAATACAAGAACGGGAAGTTATACTCTGAGTGTGAATGGATTTAATATTGTAGATGGAAGTACTTACCATCCTCTAAAGCTTACGAATAATACAAATGCTTTAGGTTTTTATGATGTCTCTTATGAACGACAGGATGGAAAACTGATTCCTATGAATGAAGAAATTACAGGTGGCAAAATAGGAGCTATGTTTGCTTTAAGAGGTAGGGTGTTAGATACAACAAGTGGGGTTCCATTAGATGGAGTGGTACAAACTGTTAGTTCACAGCTTGATGCCTTTGCGAAAGGTTTGATAGAATCTACAAATAATTTATATGCTTCAAGTGCTACAAC
>JALWON010000323.1 GCA_027083475.1 Sulfurimonas sp. | reverse complement strand
TACTAGTTCTTCATTATTAGTATCAGTTTCAACTTGAGTATTTTTTCTTCCAAATGTTCTTGATAGTAAATCTGTGCCACGTTGTTCAAGATCTATATATTTTTCTTTATCTTCAAGAGTATTTTCATATCTGAAATCAATTATTTTTCCATCAATGTTATATACAGGATACATTTGCTCATTCTTTCCGTTTCGTGCAGCATACTTAATTGCATCACTAATCTTTTTTCTAAGAGAATTTTCACTTAATGCTGGATTGTCCTGCTTAATTTTTTGACTAAGTAATAGACCTTTTACTTGTAATCTCTGAAGACCAAATGCACCGTCAACTCTACTTGTAATTCCTGCATTATCATTGTAATATACTCCATATTTTACTTCTGATATATCTGCATCATCTTTGTGCATAGGACCATCTAATTTATATCCAAGATCTTTCATTTTCTTTAATGTATATGCATCAAGTGGAGCATATACTAAATCTTTATTTGCATCATTTCTCTCATGCAATTCTCCCTTTACCATCTCTTGAACCACGCCATGTAAACCCCAATCATACTTAGATGTCTTATTCATCCCTTTAGCAAGTAATAGAAAATTAGATACTCCATTTGCATCTATATCTATAAGTTCTTTAATATTATTTTTATATTCAGGACTAGTATCTTTTAGTGCATATAAGCTTATCAATTTATCTACAAGTATAGATGTGTCTTCTATGCTATATGATTTATCATATGAATTTTCTACATACGGAATAGAATATCTGGTCCCAAAGTGTCTCGCAATATTTTCTGCATTACTTCTCAGACCTTTCTTAGTTCGCATATATTTTGCAACACTCTTCGCATCTTTTATCATAGTGGAACCAACTAGTTTTCCATTATAGTTAATATTCATAATATCATTTTCAAGATCTTTAATGTCTTTGTCTAACTTACTTGGTTCATCTATATAATTTTTTAATACTTTAGCGTCAGTACTTACAGCTTGAAAATCACTTCTTAGAACAACTTTATTTAATGCTTTGTTATACTTTAAATTTTTATTTGAGAATATATCAATCTTTGTAAATCCTACAGCTATATCAGCCATAGTTCCTTTTACATACATATCTCTCATTCTATCTAAATGACTCTTGAACATCATTGTTCTATCTGTTATTTCTATAAGTGTTTTTCTCCCTGAACTAAAATCAGCAATCAAATCTTGAAGGAGTTTATAATATTTACCACCAGCCTCTATCATTGCAGTATCTAGATTAATTCTGTATTTTATATACTCATCTGTATCTTTATCTGATATAGTTGAGTATATTTTAGTGAGAGCTGGAAGTGCTTTTGTAAAGTGCCAAGTTCTATACATTCGGCCTTTAGTTTTATCTGTAGCTTTTTTCATCTCACCTTGTGCATATTCAAATAATTTATGCAGAGTCTTTTGGTTCTCTATCTCTTGATCTTTTGTAAGCTTTCCGCTTTCTTTTACATCTTTAGCTTTTAGGTTTAATTTTTCCAATGAATTGTTCACTACTCCATGAATTAGATCATCAGCTTTATCTGCAGTATTATTCATCCATTCAGAGAATTTCTTATCTACTCTAACTCCAGCATTTTCTTTGACTAAATTGGCTTTAGTATAGTTTATTTCTCCAAGCTTGACTGCAAGTCTTGTAAGTTCTGCATCTATATTCTTTCCACGACCACGCTTTACATTTATATTGTGAAGAAAATCTTGTAATGCTTTCATAGCTTTATAGAACAATCTGCTTATAACTGAATCTCCTTGTTCAGACGAGTTATCATATTTTGTATCTACATTTGCAAGAGCATTTTTTACATATTTATTAGTGAGTCCATATGCAAAGAATTCTTGTATTCGTCTATTTGCATCTATTACTGTAGAATCATCAATCTTTCCTTCAAATATATATTTATACATATCTTTAGCTTTTTGTATCTCTGCTTCATTATATGGACCTTCATCTTCAGGAAGAAAATCTTTGTATGTTAATTGCTTTTTAGCTGTTCTATACAGTGTATATAGATCATCTTTTACATCTTGTCCTAGAACGCCAAGTTGTTTATTGAATAGTGTACGAATATAAGCATGCACAGTCTCATGGACCAATGCTTCTTCATTACTCATAATAAATCTATTTCTTGCAATTTCAGATATATCTGCAGTAGCAACTCTTATTTGTCCTGTAACTGGATTAAATTCTCCAACTGGTTCCAGTATATTCTTTGCAATATCTTTTGTTACTGTAATTTTCATGACTGATAATTCTTTCACAAGCTTTTGCATCTTTCTACTTAGATTTTGAAGATGAGCACTGTGCTCAGCGTCCCAATGACCATTAGCACTATTTCTGTCTATCTCTGCAAGCTTATTTTGAACCAAATCAATTCTTTCATTTAATATATCAGATGAACCAATAGCTTCATCCACTGTTTCACCATTTGAATCTACATTGAATAATGATTCGATATCTTCTTCGTATCTCGGTGTATTAATGATTGCACGTTCAAGGTCACTAGATGTCCTACCATATGACTGAAGACCTTCTGTAGTCTCTTTATATCTGATAGGAAGTCCATTCAATAGCTCTATAGTAATTGTTCCATCTTCTGATATATCAATATCTGTTACTATGTCTGAATTAAGGTCAGATGAGCCACTCTCATAGTATGTTATAACTCCTGCATTGAGTTTTATTTGCATATTCATAGCTCTATTATGAAGAACTATTGCCTCTCTGGCATATCCATCTAGTTCCTTTGTGTAACTAGATTGGTTTGTTTTTTTTAATTCTAATACTACATCTTCAACATCATCATTTGATAGATATATTCCTCTTGCATAATTAGTACATGTCATATGTTATTCTCCACAATGCTTGTCTACAGTTTTTTTATCTGCGACTTTCTTTGTTGCTATTTTAGCATCTTTTTTGATATTAGTGCTTAAGTCCTTTGTAATTATAGTCTTAATAATTTTGTTAATATCATCAGTAGGCGTAATCTTTTTCTCATATTTACTTTGTTCATTATCATCATAGTTCGGATTATATTCGTATTTAGCAGAAACAGTATTTCCATCTCCATCCAACACCTCAGCATATGCATGTTGCACATTTAGTTTCTTATCAAATATTTCAGCTCTATTATTCTCAGATAATATTTCAGCTTCATGCAATTGTTTTAGGTGTTGAGTGATAGCCTCAAGATAATCATAATTTTCTTTATTGTACACAATTGACAGCACATCAAGATCACCTGATGTGATTTCTTTTGATTTCATTGTTCTTACAAAAGACTGCATTGTCTCATGAACCAAATGATAATCTTTATTCAACTCAAGCCATTGCTTGTTGTACTCTCTGGTTCCATTTATTACATCATCTATATTGAAGTAGTTTGCATCATGCACTCCAAGAGCAGTATATTTGCTCAATACTTTTGCTTGCACGCTTCCATCGAAGTAGTGAATTGGAACCACTGCTCCAGAGCTATATGCTTCGATAAGTTTATATACTTCCATTTGTGAGTGATCCATTGTCTTATTTTTGAGTCTAAGCCCAGGACTTGCTACGTTTCCAAGTAGCTCAACGTCTTTATCTATTCCAGATGCTTTTCGTTTTTTCGCTATGAATAGTCTAGACTTCATTCCTCCATCTGTGTCAAGAACACTATTTAGTACTGGGAACACATCTGCAAGTTCTTGTACCATATTAGTCATTTCTTTCTCTGTTATTGGAGCGACAAGTCTTTTAGCTTGTTCTTCAGTGCTTCCACTTTTTTCAATCAATTCTTTTACTTTTTTTTCATAAGCTTCACGTATTTTTCTATCAAGAACATTCTTGGCCAGTCTGAATTGGAATGTAAATATCTCATTCATATTTTCTGTGAGAGCAATAAA
>JALWON010000322.1 GCA_027083475.1 Sulfurimonas sp. | reverse complement strand
CAATCATGTTCCTTTTTGAATGCTTCAAAGTTTGGATAATCGAGATAGTGAAAAAGCTTTTTATTGGCATTGAGCATCCCTTTTTCTTTTGAGGAGAGGAGGACGATACTGTCTTGGTTGTCAAAAATGGCTTTGATGAGTTTCTCTTTCTCTTGGATGCGTTTTTTTGATTCTATTTGTTTGGTGACATCTTGACGAATGGCGATAAACTCTTGAATCTCACCTTGCTCATTTGTTATAGGCATAATGGTTGAATCAACAAAGTAAAGAGAACCATCTTTTGCTCTGTTAGAGAGAAGCCCTTTCCATGTTTTACCTTGCAGTAAGGTTTGCCACATTTTTTTAAAAACACTATTGGGTATGTTCTTATCGCGGATAATGTTATGATTGTGACCAATAAGCTCTTTGCGAGAATATTGGCTTACTTTACAGAAGTTGTCATTTGCATAGGTGATGATGCCATTTTTGTCCGCTTTTGAAACAAGGGAAGATTGATCAACGGCATCTTTGTACTCTTGGAGGAGTTGTGTATTTGCTTTGAGTTCTTGTGCTGTTTGTTTGACAAAATGACTGAGTGCATTAAAGGTAATATTTTCTAAGCTTGTTTGATCTACTTTTTGTTTTTTCTTTTTATGTGCATTTTTTTTCCCTTCCGAGAGGACTAAAATAGTTGTTGTGCAGTTGAGTAGTGCATTGTCTCCTGTTGTGCTATAGAACTCTCCATAGGTAAAAAAACCTGCTGTAGGGGCAATGCGTTCAAAAGATTGAAATTCATTTTCAAGTTTTTTGCCTAGCAGTGTTTTTCTTGCGATACATGAATAGATATAAATAGCTTCTGCAGGATTTCTTTGGAGGCTTTTTGCGATGGTGTTTGAACCTGTGAGAATATTTGCTGCGTTTGAAAAACCAAATTGTACTTTTTGTCCCTCCCTCAGTGGTCCAGCAAAGATGAGACTCTCTCCCTCTACAGCCATAGGGGTACGCGATACAGTGGTATTGCCCTCATTATAAAGGAGTTGAAAATTTGACAAGGCTGCTGCATTGTTTTCAAAGAGTTGTGCTCCTAAGTACTTTTTAAAAACACTCACACTGCTTTGTGCATCTATGGTATCGACTCGGTTATTTGTCGCAGAGGTAATTGTAAACTCTTTGCCTATAGGTCTCCAGTTGAGATTATATTTGTTATTTGCAAAGAGTTGTTTTCCTGAGAAGGAGACACTCACGGCTCCTTGTGTATAAATTGTAGTTCCAAGAAAAACAAAAGTATTTTTGAGCACAAAGTTATCACCAGCAAGTCCCCCAGCAATGAGTAAATCAGGGTTTGCTTTTTTGATACCTTTTATAAAGCCCTCATAATCCTCTCCTTGTAAACCTTCGCTCAGTACAATAGCAGCTTTTGTATTTTTAGAACAGATTTTTTGAGAGAGTTTTCGTCCCTCTTTTTTGGTAATGGTTTTTGTGTAGTGGGTTTTGAGTTTTGTTTTTTTAAAAAGAGAGAGGCTGATGATTGTTGTATTGTCATACATTTTTGCATGCGAAATTTCACCTGCTGTTGTTGTTCCTATAATCTGTGCATTTGGAAAATCTTTTGTAAGTGTTTTTAAAATTTTTTGTATTGCTTTTTGCTTGTCTTCTCCGGTAAAGACTTGAATCAGTTGGGAGGAAAAAGATGCTTTTTTTGCATCTTTTTTCGCACTTTTATAAGCCTTACTTGCAGGCTTATAAGTAAATGAAAAATGTTTCATAAAAATTGTGTCACTAGTTGTGTGAGTGCACTTTCATCAAGTGCACCTGAGACTCTATGTACCTCTTTTCCATTTTTAAAGAGGATGAGTGTTGGAATACTTCTAATACCAAATCTCGCACCAAGAGTTTGTTCCTCTTCTGTATTGATTTTTGCAAAGAGTGTCTTGAGTGGAAATTTACTTGCGGCTTTTTCAAAGTTTGGTGCCATCATTCTACAAGGACCACACCAAGGTGCCCAGCAATCAACAATGACTGGAATATCGCTATTAACAACGACTTCATCAAAGTTTGCATTTGTAAGTTCGATGGGTTTTGTATCGAGCAGTGATTGTTTGCACTTGCCGCAGTTGGCTTTTTTATAGCTCTCTTTTTGTGGGACATTATTGACATTCAAACAGTGTGGACAAATTACACGCATTTTTAATCTCCTTTTAAATTTTACTACTTAATCTTAATCTCAATTTTAGAGATAGTTTTTAGTTTATTAAAGCCTTTATCAAATGTAACTAATTCAGTATTATGGTACTCTGCAAAAGCTAAATGAAATATATCAAATGAACTTTTATATAGATTTTTGTTTTTTAATATTTCCAATACTCTTTGACTTACATCTCTACTAGATGGCTGTACAAATGAAGATAAAAATTCTAAATTATTATCAATGTTATTTTTATCTTCATTCATTTTAGCAGATACAAAAGCAAATTCACAAAGTATAATTTCTGAAAGTATCAAAGTTTCAGTACTAAGTGCTTTTTCAACAAGTGATGTTGCTATTTCGCCTTGTTTGCTATCATCTATATTTTTAGCAAATGCATAGATTAATACATTGGTATCAAAGTAAACCATCAGTTAGCATTTCATCTGTGTTTGTAGCCATTGCCATGGTTAATGTTTTTTTATTGTTGGAGTTTGCTTTTAATGCTCTAAATTGTTCTAACTTAGAAAGAGTATCTCTAGCATCTTCCTTTTTTTCAACAACAATATTTTTTATAATATTTTGTTTCAAATGAGACAATAAATCTGTTACAAGCTTGATATATTTATCTTCTACATCAATTACTAATCTTTGCATGAGTTACCTTCACATTTTATTTTGGCAAACTTATTGTAACAAATGTTTGATTATCTTTGCTTAATATTTCAATAGTGCCATGGAGATGTTCTTCTATGATTTTTTGGGATATATACAGACCAAGTCCTGTTCCATTTTTACTTTTTGTTGAATAATAAGGCTCAAATATTTTTTTGAGAACAGCTTCTTTGATGCCTCCTGCGTTATCTGTGATGTCTACAATCAACTTTTCGTTTTTGAATGCAGCAGAGACGTTGAGAAATTTTTGTGTTGCATCGTTTTCGCGAAATGCATCGAGAGAGTTTTTTAGAAGATTGAGAATAACCTGTATAAAGTCATTTTTATATGCGGTGATAGTAATATCTGTATCAATGCTCTGTGTGTAAGTGATATTTTCACTTTCAAATTCAGTTTTGAGTATATCAAAGGCTTTTGCAAAAATTTCTGCTAAATTGATAACTGTTTTATTTTTGTTTGGTTTAAAATAATCTCTAAAATCATTAATCGTATCGGAGAGGTAGAGGACTATTTTTTCGATTCTTTTGAGTGACACATCTGTACTGTTTTCATCAAATATACCTAACTCTTTTTTTATTTTTAAGCTTGCAATAGAAGTGTTGATAACCGAGAGTGGTTGTCTCCATTGGTGGGCTATCATACTAATCATCTCTCCCATTGCTGCGTTTCTTGAAGAGACTATGAGTTGTTCATGCTGTTTTTGTGTGAGTTCTTTCTCTTTTATGAGTGCCTCATTGAGCTTTTTTACTTTTAAAATATTTTCTCTTAAGAGTGCATTTGTATTGGCCATTCCTGTTTGATCGGTTATAATGAGTGCTACTTTTTTATTTTCTACATCATAAGGAACAATGCTCACATCTTGTTGCATATACTCAAATTTTGAGTTTTGAATCTGATTGATTTTTATGGGAATCAGATAGCCTGATGTGCTTGCTGTATAGTAGGTGGCATTTTGCATAAGCAGGGTTGTTTTGATTTTACGCTGTAATACCTTTGTATTGATGTTTGGAAATATCTCTGTAATTTTTTTTGATAAAACACTCTCTTCTTGTTTGTTTGTTTGGATTTGCATCCATTTATTG
>JALWON010000321.1 GCA_027083475.1 Sulfurimonas sp. | reverse complement strand
TAGCCATAACAGCTATGAAAAACATCAAAACCTCTTGGCTCTCTCGTGAAGCTTTAGCCCTTGGAGTCTTTACTGGACTTATGTCTGGAGTTGTTGCTCTGTACTTTTTTGATGTTTCTCATACCCTCCGTTTGCTTGTTGAAGTAATGACTTTGAGTATAGGCATATACGGTATTTATGCACAGAGTATGATTTACCGTATCAAAGCACGCCCCTCATGGAATAGACCTACGACAAACTTCAAGTTTTTTGGAGTAGCCTATATTGGCCTCTTTTTAGTTGCATTTATGAGTAGTATTTCAAGTATTCATGAAGCGATTATTCCTCTCACTACAATGGGAATGCTTGGTGGGGTTGCACAACTTTTCTTCTCATATGAAGACATCAGAACACTTGAGAATAAAGAAAATGCCTATCAACTCCAACGTACAAAAAGACTCCTCAATGAAAACTTTGCCAATGTCAAAAAATTTCGTTTTGTGTCGCTGCTTGTTGGTGCTCTTTTTCTCCCACTCTTAGCACTTGTCTTTGTCAGTGCCTCACTCAATGGAGCCGCTTCAGTTTTACTCTTTTTCACACTTATCCTTGCGTTTAGCAGTGAAATAAGCGATAGGTTTTTATTTTATACAACGGTAGTGCCACTTGGCATGGCAGGTGGTTTTTTTGTCGGCAAGCAGAGACATTAAGAGAAGAAAAAAGGTTTGATAATGATAGATAAAATAAAAGATTTTTTAGGTGTAGATATACAAGAGCAAAAGTATAAACTCTCTCATGATGAGACTTTTGGCATGATAGCAGATGAAAAAAAACCTGACAAATGGGTCTTTTCTACCTGTGGGTATTGTGGTGTTGGTTGTGGTCTTTATATTGGTGTAAAAGATGGCAAAGCTGTTTATACAAAAGGGAATCCAAAACATTTTGTAAACAAAGGAACCCTATGTCCAAAAGGACTCTCTGAACATCAGATGATAAACTCTCCCCATAGAGTACAAACACCACTTATCAAACGCAATGGTGCATTACAACCTGCTTCATGGGATGAAGCTTTTACTCAAGTAAGCACAGAGTTTAAACACATTCAAAAAGAGTATGGAAACAAAGCTGTAGCTGTTATAGGAACAGGACAATTCTTAACAGAAGAGTTTTATACACTTGGAAAATTTGTCCAACTTGGACTTCAAACAAACAACTACGATGGCAATACCACACTCTGTATGGCTTCAGCTGTTATGGGCTATAAGCAATCACTCGGGAGTGATGGCCCTACAAGTTCTTATGAAGATTTTGAAAAAGCAGATACTATCTTTTTAGTCGGTGCCAATATTGCGGACAATCACCCTATTTTAACCCTGCATATTAACAAAAATCCGCAGAAAAAAGTGATTGTGATTGACCCACGAGCGAGTAAAACTTCACAAATGGCAGATGTTTATGTTCCCATCAAACCACGCACAGATTTAGCTCTTTATAATGGTTTAGCTTATATCATTCTTGAGCAAGGCTGGGAAAATGAGGGCTATATCTTAGCCAATACAAACGGTATCAAAGCACTAAGAAAACATCTTCAAGATTACCCTCCACAAGAAGTAGCCAATATTACAGGCATTGATGTCAAAACACTCTATGAACTTGCCCGTGAATTTGTTGCAAATAACAAAGTCATGACGGCTTGGACAATGGGAGTCAATCAATCTTTTATGGGGACAGATACCGTGAGTGCCATCATTAACCTGCACCTTTTAACAGGGCATATTGGACGAGAAGGTACGGGGCCTTTTTCTATTACAGGACAATGTAATGCTATGGGAACACGCGAGACAGGATTTACTTCAAGTTTGCCAGGGTACCGGAACTATGGTGATGAAGCAGCACTCAAAGAGTATGCACAGATTGTGAATGTTCCTGAGGAAATCATTCCTCGTGAGCGCGGTTATAAGTATGCAGAAATTATTGATGCTATAGACAAAGGTGAAATAAAAGCACTCTGGATAACCGCTACCAACCCCCTTGTCAGTTTTGTCAATCAAGAAAAACTCCGTAAAACACTTGCGAAACTTGACCTGCTTGTTGTGCAAGATGCCTTTTTGGGAGACACTGCTTTAATAGCCGATGTTGTCTTTGCTGCAGCTACATGGGGAGAAAAAGAGGGAGTTTACACAAACTCAGAGAGACGCTGTAACAAAGCGAACAAAGCAGTAGAGCCCATTGGTGATGCAAAAAGTGACTTTGACATCATTGTTGCGTTTTCCAAGTACTTTGAAGGTGTCAATGAGATGCTTTTTCCAAACTGGAGCGAGCCACGCGATGCATTTGAAGAGTGGAGAAAAGTCTCCAAAGGACAACTCTGTGATTATAGTGGTATCTCTTATGAACTTTTAGAGGAGCATGGAGGCATTCAATGGCCTTGTAATGAACAGTTTCCACTAGGAAGTAAACGACTCTATACAGAAGATATTCCCTTTAGAACAGCAGATAAAAAAGCAAAATTACTCTGTGTAGAGTGGCACCCAATGGCTGAACCTGCAAATGCTGCATTTCCTGTTATATTAAATACTGGTCGTACTGTTGAGCAGTGGCATACCCGTACAAAAACACGAGATATTGCTATTTTAGATAACTTAGCTCCAGAAGCTTGGGTTGATGTCAATCCCAATGATGCAAAAAAACTCAAAGTAAAATCAGGCGATAGAATGAGTCTTTCCTCTCCTCGTGGTCGTGTGGATGATGTTGTTGTGCGTGTCACAGGAAGTGTAAGAGAGGGAACAGTCTTTGTTCCATTTCATTTTAATACACAGCTTGTCAATAGACTCACACAAGAGAGTTTCTGTCCCAAATCAGGGGAACCAAACTTTAAGCAGACTGCTATTCAACTCCACTCTCAAGAAGTTCCACAAGGTTTGGAACTCAAAGAGCAAGAAGTAAGCGGAGCCATTGCACACCATAAAGTCGTTTTTGAAGGAGTGACATTCAAAGAGAAAGTCTCTAGTGCACAATAAACTATTTTTTATTCATTTTATAGACATAAGCCAAAACTTCTGCCACTGCACCAAAAAGAGCTTCTGGAATGGCTTTGTCTAACTCTACCTCTGCATAGAGACTGCGTGCGAGAGGTGGATTTTGTACAATGTGCACATCATTTTCTCGGGCTATTTTCTTGATTTGTGCAGCAATATTATCGATTCCTTTTGCTGTAACGATGGGTGCATTATATTTTTCATTCTCATATTTAATCGCCACAGCATAATGGGTTGGATTTGTGATGACAACATCTGCGTTTGGAACTTCAGTCATCATACGCTGTTGTGCCATCTCCATCTGTTTGTGTCGTATTTTTGATTTTATGAGCGGGTCCCCTTCCATATTTTTCATCTCATCTTTTATCTCTTGCTTACTCATTTTAAGTCCATCAAAATACTGCTTTCGTACAATGATAATATCAATAATCGCAAAAATAAAAATAATAAAAAGCATAACAAAAGCAATTGTCAATATTTTTTTCTCTGCCCACCCAAGCTGATCAGGTAGACTAAATAGAGCGACTGTGGGTAACTCAGTAATAAAATAGAAGAAAAAAACAAAACCGACACCAAGAGTTGTAAACGATTTAAAGGTGACCTTTATACCCTCTATAAGTTTTTTGAGAGAAAAAAGATTTTTTGTCCCCTTTATAGGGTCAAGTTTGGAAAACTTTGGAGCTATAGCATCAGTAGTAAATAAGAATCCAAACTGTGACACGGCAGCGACTATCCCAGAGATAGCAACAGCTACCGCTAAAGGCATCACAATAAGTAAAAACTCTTTAATGGTAACGATGGCAATATCTACCATAAAAAGTTGATCGAGTGGGGTCCCAATAAGAGAAAAATAGTACTTCATAAGTAAAAGTACATGAGTCACCATAAAAGGAAAAAGCATCAAAAT
>JALWON010000320.1 GCA_027083475.1 Sulfurimonas sp. | reverse complement strand
TGACAAAAAAACGAGCCAAATCAAAACGAAACTTTTATGGGAGTTTTGTGCATGGCTTGTTTGAGAGTGATGCCCTGCGTTTGAAGATTTTTCGTGAGTGCAATACTCACTATAAAGGGTATGATTTCGCACAGTTTAAAGCAGCAGCTATTGCTGATTTTGCTGGGCATATTGAGAAGCATATTGATATGAAAAAGATTATAACTTCCATAGAAGCTGAAGATTGAAATTATGTTACAATATCTTTCTAATTATCAAAGGCAAAAATTATGAAACTTCAGAAACTTCCTATTGGTATTCAAACATTTAGTAAAATAAGAGAAGAAAATTATATCTATATAGATAAAACAAAAGAAGCATTGGAATTGATAGAAAACTATAGTTATGTTTTTTTGTCTCGTCCCAGACGCTTTGGAAAAAGCTTGTTTCTTGATACATTAGAGGAGCTTTTTTCAGGAAATAAAACACTTTTTGAAGGGCTTTATATCTATGATAAATATGATTTTGAAGCGCATCCTGTTATAAAAATAAGCTGGGCGGGAGATTTACAAACACTTGATGGAGTCAAAGAGAGAGCCTTTGATGTTTTTAGAGAAAATCAAGAGAAATTAGAGATAGATTGTAATGCTACAAGTAGTCCCTCTTCTTGTTTTGATGCACTTATCAAAGAGGCTTCCAAAAAATACAATCAAAAAGTAGTTATACTCATAGATGAATACGATAAACCCATTCTTGATGTCATAGAAGATGAAAAGCAGGCCAAGATACATAGAGAATTTATGAAAGGATTATATAGTATCATCAAAGAAAATGATAAATATATCCGCTTTGTTTTTCTTACAGGTGTTTCCAAATTTAGTAAATCTTCTATTTTTAGTGGACTCAATATGCTCACAGATATATCTTTAAACAAAAAGTTTGGAGATATTTGTGGCTACTCCCAAAATGATATAGAAACATCCTTTAAACCCTATCTTGTAGATGTCGATTTAGCAAAGTTTAAACACTGGTACAACGGTTATAATTTTCTAAAAAGTGCAATGTATAATCCCTTTGATGTTTTGCAGTTTATAGGCAATGATTTTCTCTTTGACAATTACTGGTTTACTACAGGAACTCCAACATTTTTGATAAAACTCATAGAAAAAAATAACTACTTCTTACCAAAACTTTCAAATATTACATTAGGAAAACAACTCCTTGATAGCTTTGACATCTCAAATATTGACCTAGAAGTGATACTGTATCAAAGTGGGTATCAATGCCTTAGCGCAGATACAAGAGAAAAACATCTCTACTCTGGAGTGGAAAAAAGTTTAAAATGAGAGGAAAATAGAATTGAATATAGTCAATATATTTACAGAAAAAACAGACAAACTTCCAGAGGGGAAAGCAGATTTTTTACTTGCGGCAAGTGTAACAAAGACTTGTGAAATAGAGGGGATAACACAGGCAGGTATACCGGGTAAAATAGCTTATACCCCAACACTTGATGCAGAGTTTATCACCACACAAAAACTCTTCTCTATGCCAGAGATTGCCGAGACACCAAGTGGGGTACCGACCCCTGCACTCATTACCCGCGGGGTAGAGAATTTGCATGCTTTTAGTAGCATAGAGATTTTGGACTTGGGGCTCAGTGTGCAACCTGAGCAAACGCATCTTCACTCCTTTGGCATAAAACCTTCAGCGTCGATTGCTACAGGAGCAAAGATAGACGCTAAAGCCATTTTTATGCAAGGAATGGCATTTGGGAGAGAGTATGAACTCAAAGGGAATTATCTTATACTTGGAGAGTCCACACCGAGTGGAACGACAACAGCTACAGCGACTGCCTTAGCTTTGGGCTATGATGTACGCGAGGATTTTTCTTCAAGCTTTTTACATGTTCCCAACAGCATCAAAGAAGCGACTATAAATAAAGCTCTTGCTTTAACAAATGACTCTATGAGTCGTTTTGAAAAGCTCGCTATAGTGAGTGACAATATGCTTCTTTTTTGTGCAGGCTTTTTGCTCGAAGCGAGTCGGCGTTTTCATGTGGTTTTAGCGGGAGGCACACAGATGGCAGCATGTTTGCTTGTAGCAGATGCCCTGCGAGAAGATGTCCTTATGCGACTCAAACCTGAAAATGTGACTTTAGCCACAACGCAGTGGGTGGCAAGAGACAAACACTCCGACATCAAGCATATTTTAGAGCAACTCAGTTATACACCGCATGCGATTTACACCACTTTTTCTTTTGCAAATGCAGAGATACCAGTGCTCAAAAAATATGATGAGGGGGAAGCCAAAGAGGGAGTGGGGGCAGGAGCCAGCCTTGCATATGCTGCCACAAATGGCATCTCAAACCAATCGCTTTTAGAAGCGATAGAACTTATAATGTATATGATGTAATGCAGGCACTTTTTATAGGAGGTATAAAGAGTGGTAAAAGCCGTTTAGCAGAAGCACATACCCTCAAGTATGCCAAAAAAAAGCCTATTTACCTTGCAACGACAGAGTTGCTTGATGAGGAAATGCAAGCAAGAATCAAGCAGCATAAAAAGCAAAGAGCTGAGCAGTTTACAACACTTGAAGAACCTCTGTATCTTGCACAGGCAATTGAACAATGTGAAGATATTGTGCTTGTAGAGTGTGTGAGTATGTGGCTCAACAATATGCTCTATCATGGGTTTACCTATGCAAACATAGAAGAAGAGATGCGAAAAATTTTACAAAACAGACAAGATAAAGTTTTTGTCCTCAATGATGTGGGAAGCGGTGTTATTCCAGACAATGCATTGGCTCGAGAGTTTGCAGACATCAGCGGAAAAATAGCGCAACTCATCGCCTCTGAGTGTGATGAGGTGTTTCATGTCATCGCGGGAATTGGAGTAAAAATTAAATGAGGTACTTCCAAGCCTTTGCCCTGAGTGTCAATATGCTCACAATCTTTCCTTTTTTCAAAGTGCATAATTTTTATAAAGGTATCAATGGACTCTCCGCACTTTTTTACCCACTTGTAGGGTTTTTACTCGGTGCATTACTATGGGCAATGCACACACTTTTAGATGGCATAGTTCCCCCAACACATCTTGGAGTCATTATTTTTTCTTTATGGGTTTTGTTTACAGGAGCATTACATATAGATGGTTTGAGTGATACCATAGATGGGCTTTTTGTGCCTGCGAAAGAGTCACTAGAAGTGATGAAAGATGCCCATGTCGGGGGTATGGGGATGACCTTTACCTTTGTCTTTTTACTTGTAAAACTCTCAACTCTCCTCGCTTTAGAAAATTATGCACTACTCCCTCTCATTTTGATGTTGTCTCGCTTCAATAGCATTATGGCAATCTATACATTTCCCTATGTGAGTCGTGGTGTGGGTGCTTTACTCAAAGAAGAATTGAGTCTGAAAATGTTGCTAGTGAGTCTCCTTTTTACTTTGGGCATTGCGTTTCTCTTCTCTTTTGTATCTGCATTTTTTCTTGCTCTTTTTGTGCTTTTAGTTGTAGGAAAGTTTTTCACTGCACGAGTTGGTGGCATGAGTGGTGATATGTATGGCTTTTTGATAGAATTTACCGAACTTATACTGTTAAACTTTGTGCTTGTGAGTTTCTCGTAAATGCCTATTACTTTAGTGCGTCATGCAGAGGTTGAAACAGCGTATATTGGAAAGTATAATGGGCATATTGACATTGGTTTAAGTGAACGAGGAAAAGCACAGGCACAAGCACTTGCCGAAAAATTGCAAGCGCAAACATACGATGAAGTCTACTGCTCCGATTTACGCAGAGCCCGAGATACCCTTGCTGCATTCTCTTTAGATGTAGAGCCCATTTTCACCAAAGCTTTACGAGAAAAATCATGGGGGAGACATGAGGGGAAAAGTTTTGAGGAGATAGAAGCTGAGGGCATAAAGTATGAAAATTTCACACAATGGATAGAAGCTT
>JALWON010000319.1 GCA_027083475.1 Sulfurimonas sp. | reverse complement strand
CTATAATCTTACTCTCCGGCCTTGTCAAGGAGTGCAACACCTCTTGTTGTACTTCAGGGTCGAGTTTTCCACTTGCTGCAAGTTCTAAGACTTTTTGAATTCTTTGTTCTTTCAGTTCTTTTTCTTTGAGTTCAAGTTCATGTTTGAGTTTATGCTCTTCTAACTGTGCTTTTACTTCCAAACTCTTGCGTTTATGCTGGTACCATAATATAATGCCTACAAGCAGGAGTAAAAGAGCAGCTATTGCTATATACAGATTATTATCACTCTGTTTTTCTTTGGTTTGTTTGTCCATTTTACTGACGACCTGTGTCGTTTGACTCTCAAGTTGTGCAATTTGTACTGCTTTTTTTGATTCTATTTTTGCTACAGCCAAGGTTGTATCTGCTTGAATTTTTGCAAGTTCTATTTTATTTTTTCTCTGCATGGCACCTTCTTTGGCTTTGAAGGCAATAGAATTTTGATTGACACCCTGATGACTTCCCATGATATAAGGTTTTGTATGACTGTTTTCTCCACAAGCACCCAAAAAAAGAGCAAAAATTATAATCACTGTATTTTTACTATATTTATGCATTTATCTCGCCTAATTTTTTTTAATTATAGCCTTATTTAGCAAACTCAAGGCACCTTTGTAAATCGGCTCATCAATAAATCCATACTCTGCATCCACAAATCCACTGATTCCCTCTTCTTTGTGCATTTCAAAGAGTTTAACTATGGTTTTTGCTCGTTTTATCTCCTGCTCAGTATCTACAAATGTAGTATTGACTAATTGAGCTTGTGCAGGGGAAATACACCCTTTTGCACTATATCCCATACTCTTTTCAAGATCCAGCCATGCTTGAAAAGTTTGTAAATCTTTAAATTCTTGAAATATAAAAGAGATAGGTTTCACACCTAAAGCAAGCGAAGTAATGAGAAAATGTGATAACATATAATGGAGTGTCGGATTCTCTAAACGGATGAGAGATTGTGATAATCCCATATCTGCAAACAAATCTAAAATACCCAAATGAAACGCAGTGATTCGTTTATTCACTGCCAAGGTTTGTAAGTTTATCCAAGCACTTGCTGTCTCTATAGAGAGATGTAATTCTATGTCATCATGCAAAAGATGCAAAACAGCATTCACCTCCTCTTGTGTTTTAATCTTAGGAACTCGTATGGCATCTGGCATAAACTGATTTAAGTATGTTATCTCTTTAAATCCATCCTCATCAAGACTATTGACACGCACAACAAGTTTTTTTTCACATTTTTTATGTTGTGACAAGAAAATAGCACATAAAACAAGGGCAAAAGGTTTTTCCTCTTGACTCACCCCATCTTCAAGATTTAGCATAATACAATCAGCCTCTATTGTAGCTATTTTGCTTAAATGTTTTATGTTGTGGCAAGAGAGCATTAAAACAGATTTATAATCATTTTTTTTGTTAAGTTCTCGAAAAGTAGGTGTTGCTAAAGCATCTAAGGCTTTTAAATCTCTTTGTGCATATGCTGTTTCAATTGCTTGTAGCATGATTATCTCTTTTCATATTGGGGATGGAGATAGAGATAGAGTGCTTCTATCTCTTCTTGTGTTAGATAGTAGCGGGGCATACCGTTTTTGCGAGAATTCAATGCTTCAAAAAAAGATGCAAATGCAACATTGTCTATGCGAGGTGCACGAAAACTGCGTTGTTTGCCTTTATGTTTATACTTGGCAATGAGTTTTCCTTCGCCATGCTCTCCATGACATAACTGACACCCAATCCCTCTTGGATTTTTATAGAGTTGTGCAGCATACTCTGAAGCAGTAATAAAATCACTATTTCCAAAAACAAGTACAGGAAAGAGTAATAAAAATAGATAATACATCTGAAGAAACCTCTTATAATGATAATAGTATAATAGCTAAAATATAATTTATAGGCTTTAAATGCGAAACATTCTTTTTACCTTTTTTATTTTTTCATCTCTGTTATTTGCACAAGAAGATTTACATATTCAACAATCAAAAGTTCCCTATTCTGTAGGAAAGCATGCAAGTTATCTTGTTGATACAAGTAACCAATTGACTATTGTAGATGTCAAAAAAAGAACTTTTACCCCCTATACAAAAGAGATAATCAATTTTGGATTTTTACAACCCACATACTGGTTTAAATTTCATGTTACATTTGATAAAGCGGTCGATGGTTCCAAATGGTGGCTTGATATCAATTATCCACTCCTCAATTATGTAGATTTATACGCATTTGATGCAAGTAAGAAACTTTTATTTCATAAAAAAAGTGGTGATCTTGTCTCTCAATCACTTAAGGATGTGCAAGAGAATAGAATTCTATTTACTTTACCAAATCAATGTCAAAAAAAATATACCATTTATATGAGAGTGCAAACATCTGGTTCTCTCTTTGTACCTCTTAATATTATATCCACAAAAGCACTCATCCAAGAGATTCATTTAAGTCAAATACTCTCTGGTATTTATTATGGGACACTCCTTATCTTAATCCTTTATAGCACTATGACATTTTTTTATTCACGAGAAAAAATCTATCTTTTATATATCTCTTTTGTTTTTTCTTATGCTATGTGGCAACTCTCTTTTGATGGACAAGGGGCATACTATCTCTGGAGCGATAATTTTTGGATGGTAGAAAAAGGAACAGCTTTTTTTATCTACAGTAGTACTGTGGCACTTATTATATTTAGTCAATCTCTCATACAGTCACAGCATCATATTAAAAAATATGATGCTGTTATTTTACAACCACTCAAATACATAGCACTTCTAGGTCTCTTATCTTCTATTGTTTTTCCCTATAAATATACGATTATTGCAGGAGCTTTACTTGGTGTTTTTACTCCTGTAGTACTTTTCATGGCCGGAATACTTGTCCTTAAACAAGGGTACTATGGTATGCGTTTTTTTGTTGTAGGATGGGGAATCTTTCTTGTGGCAACCATCCTTTTCTCCTTAAGTAAGTTTGGTATTGTTTCTGGATATACGATTACAAAATATGGACAACAAATCGGTTCTGCAATAGATTTAGTCCTTTTATCTATTGCCCTTGCCTACCGTTTTAAACAACTTCAAGATGAATATACACAAAAGCTCAAAGACTACACAACAAACCTTGAACATCAAGTAGAAGCAGCACTTGTAAAAGAGCGGGCAAAAGACACTCTCCTCATTGAGCAGTCCAAACTTGCTTCTATGGGTGAGATGATGGAACAGATTGCCCATCAATGGCGACAACCACTCAATAACATTGGACTGATTAATCAAGATATTTATTTTAAAAAACAGCTCAATAATCTCTCAGATGATGATTTTGAAAAACTCCATGAACAAATAGATGCCAATATTGCTTACCTCTCAGACACTATCAATAATTTTAGAATGTATTACCAAAGAGGGCAAGAAAAAGAGGTCTATTCCCTTGATGATGCTATGCAAACAGTGATTCATATAACCGAAGCAACTTTTAAATACTATCAAATTAACATCATTCTCCATAAAGATCCAAATGCTATTGTAAAAAATATAAAAAGTGATATTTTTCAAGTCTTTTTAAATATACTCAATAATGCAAAAGATGCTCTGATTGAAAATAGTATAGAGAAAAAAACAATTACCATTACCATTAAAACAGATGCACAAAATGCCTCTGTGCATATTCTTGATAATGCTGGTGGTATTTCATCTACTTTTATTGATAACATTTTTGATTCTTATTTTTCTACAAAAGAGAAAGACAAAGGCACAGGCATAGGTTTATATATGGCAAAAACAATTGTTGAAGAGAAAATGCAAGGAAAACTGAGTGTCTCAAATCAAGGTGATGGTGCCTGCTTTGTCGTGCAACTACCCTTATTTTTACAATAACTTGCTATAATAACAAAAATAATTGAAGCAGAGGTTTGTATGCAGATTCTTGATGGTAAGGCACTTTCACAAAAAATAGAACAAAAAGTAAAGCAAGGTGTTGCTCTACTCAAGGAGGAGACTTCACGTACTCCTGGTTTAGCAGTTATTCTTGTAGGACAAGACCCTGCAAGTGCTGCTTATGTTAATATGAAAAAAAGAGCGTGTGATAGAGTTGGATTCTACTCTGTTTCTCATGAAATGCCAGAAGATATCTCGCAAGATGCCATTGAAAATACCATCTCTATGATGAACAAAAACCCCAACATTGATGGTATTTTAGTACAACTTCCCCTCCCTCCTCAAATTGACACCACAAAAATTTTAGAGTTAGTAGACCCAGCAAAAGATGTCGATGGTTTTCATCCCTTTAATGTTGGTCGTTTAGTCACAAACCTAGATGGTTTTGTTCCTTGTACTCCTCTTGGTGTTATGGAACTTTTAGCAGAGTACAACATCGATGTAAAGGGAAAGAACTGTGTCATTGTAGGTGCTTCTAACATCGTCGGAAAACCGATGGCAGCACTGCTTTTAAATGCAGAAGCAACGGTTGAGGTATGTCATATTCACACAGATGACTTAAAAAAACACACTTTAAATGCAGATATGATTTTTGTAGGAGTTGGTGTTATTAATCTCATTACAGAAGATATGGTGAAAGAGGATGTTGTTATTGTAGATATTGGGGTGAGTCGCACACCAGAAGGAAAACTTGTTGGAGATGTGGACTTTGAAAATGTAAGTAAAAAAAGCTCCTACATTACACCAAGCCCCGGTGGTGTTGGTCCTATGACAATTGCAATGTTATTGAGTAACACACTCAAAGCGGCACAAGCAAATACAAAGGATAAAAGTTAATGCTAGAAAATTTAAAAAAACTCTATAAATTTTCTAACTCTTGGACAGGCACTGTTATTATTGTCCTTTTTGTTATCTTTTTTATAGCACAAGCTTTTCGAATTCCTAGTGGGAGCATGAAAGACTCCCTCCTTGTTGGTGATCACCTCTTTGCGAAAAAATTTGCCTATGGTGTCTCTATGCCCCATATTCCGTTCTTAGAAGTCTCTATCATGCCATGGAGTGATAAGCTGCGTTTGTTTGATGGCGACACCCCAAAACGCGGCGATATTGTCATTTTTCGCTACCCGGGAAATATCAAACAACATTTTGTAAAGCGCTGTGTCGCCCTTCCTGGAGATGAGCTTTTTGTTGCTGAAAAAAACCTCTTTATTCACTTTAGAGAGGGAGATGATTGGATTAAAGAACATTACAAAAACTTCAATATTGCACTGCTTGATGGTAAATTATGGGTAGAAAATCCCTATATGAAAGTACATCCGGGAATTCACCATGATGATAAGATTATCAATAATGGCCGTTACCCAATGCAACTTTTTTATTTTAATCCTATTAAAGTAGAAAAAAATCATTATTTTATGATGGGTGATAACCGCGACCATTCCAATGATAGCCGTTTTTGGGGAAGTGTTCCTTATGATAACATAGAAGGGACACCTTGGTTTATCTACTTCTCTATCGATAAAAACTGGGAAATCAGATGGGACAGAATAGGGAAAACCCCTACAGACTTAGAAGCTTCTCCTTACCTTGATAAAGCAAGAGAAGAACGCATTAGAACAGATAAAGACTACCATGGAATCTCTTGATATACTCAAAATCCTTGCTTCTGTTTTAGCACTCGCTATTGCGGTGATTGGGCATGAGATTATGCATGGTTGGGTCGCCTATATGTATGGAGATATGACCGCTAAAAATGCTCGAAGGCTTACTATAAACCCACTCTCTCATGTTGATTTAGTGGGAACAATTATCGTCCCTTTGAGTATGTACTTTATCCCTATGCTCTTAGGTATGCAGAGTGGATTTTTGTTTGGTTGGGCAAAACCCGTTCCCATCAACACTCCTACAGTACTTCGTAAAGGTGGCTACAATGCAGCAATGCAGGTTGATTTAGCAGGGATTGTTTATAACTTCACCTTAGCTGCATTTGCTTCCATAGCCATCGTTGCAATGGCACAACCAACTACTGCTGATAGCATGGTGTATATTTTCACCTATCTTTTAGTATTTCAAATTTTAGTGATTAATGTGGTGCTTGGAGTTTTTAATCTCCTCCCTGTACCTCAATTTGATGGTGCCCATTTTTTAATGCACCTCGCACTCAAATATAAGATAAATTCTATTGCAGAATTCTTTTACAAAAATGAGAGATATGGTATGATTATTGTTGTCATCATCATTATGACACCACTCAAAGAGTATCTCCTCTTTTTACCCGTACGGACTATACTTAATTTACTTGTATCATAAAGGAAAAAAATGAAATTTTATATAGCAACAGACCATGCAGGCATTGAACTGAAAAACTATACAGTTGAACTTTTAAAAACAAAAGGGCATGAAGTAGTAGACTTGGGACCCTTTGACACAACACGTGTAGACTACCCTGATTATGCACACAAGGTCGCTCGCTCTGTTTTAGAAGAGAGTGGCACACAAGGTGTTTTGATTTGTGGGTCTGGTATTGGCATGAGTATGGCAGCAAACCGCCATGCAGGTATTCGAGCGGCACTCTGTCATGATGCTTACACAGCGACAGTAGCACGTGGACATAATGATGCGAATATTTTATGCTTTGGTGAGCGTATTGTTGGAAAAGGTGTTGCTGAGTCTATTGTCGATGCTTGGCTTGCAAGTAGTTTTGACGGTGGTCGCCACTGTGGTCGAGTAGAAAAAATCGAAGGATAAAAAATGTTTTGGGAATGGTCACTACTTACTATACTCTCTATTGTAGCTATCTATCTTTTTGTAAAAATGTACTATTTTAAAAGTATTACTAACAAAGAACAAAGAAGTAATGACCTGATGAAACTCACACTCCAAGAGGCGGAAATTCTCATTCGGAAGTACCAAATCCAACTCCAACGTGCTTTGGGAAATGTTGATATTTTAAGCGATGAGCTTACAAAACTACGCAATGAACTCAAAGTTTTAAAGGGACGCAACTCCAAACACAGACAAGAAACAGACAGACTCAATGGCAAAATTAAAGCCCTTGAGAGTCGTATAGATGCACTATTATAGATAAGGAATAAAGATGACACTCAGCAGTGATGATAGAAAAATAATTGAAAATGCCATACGCGATATAAAAGACTTTCCCAAAGAGGGAATTGTTTTTAAAGATATAACGACACTTTTAAATGACAAAAAAGCATATGGCCTCTTAATGCAACATCTCCATGATAGATACAAATCGTATGACCTTGACTACATTGCAGGGATTGATGCTCGTGGTTTCATATTTGGTGCAGCCTTAGCACAAATGCTCGGTCTTGGCTTTGTGCCCATCCGAAAAAAAGGCAAACTCCCTTATACAACCATAAGCGAAAAATATGCACTAGAGTATGGAGTTGATGAGATAGAAGTCCATATTGATGCATTTGGCGAAGAAAAAGGAGCAAAAGTACTTGTGATAGATGATCTCATAGCCACAGGTGGCACAGCAAATGCCGCTGCAAAACTTGTCAATCAGACAGGAGCAGAGTGTGTTGAGTGTTGTTTCATCATAGGGCTTACATTTTTAGACGGCATTGAAAAACTCAAAAAACAAACGCAAGTTTATTCGATTATAGAGGTTCAGTAATGTATATTCCAAAGCCAAGTAAATTTGATCCCGATGCAAACGGACACTTTGGTATCTTTGGTGGACGCTATGTCCCTGAAACACTTATGCCAGCACTTTTAAAACTCAAAGAGGAGTATGACAATATCCGTTTTGATGAAGATTTTTGGAAAGAGGTGCACTACTATTTAAAAGATTATGTCGGTCGCCCTTCTCCACTCTACTATGCTAAAAACATCTCAGAAGAACTTGGTGCAAAAGTCTACTTTAAACGCGAAGATTTAAACCATACAGGGGCACACAAGGTAAACAATGTCATCGCGCAAGGACTGATGGCAAAACGCTTAGGCTATAAAAAAGTGATTGCTGAAACAGGTGCAGGACAACATGGTGTAGCCACAGCTACCATTGCGGCACTTCTTGGTTTAGAGTGTGAAATTTTTATGGGAGCCAAAGATGTAGAACGCCAAGAGCTCAATGTCTTTCGTATGAAACTCCTTGGAGCAAAGGTAAACGCAGTAGAGAGTGGTTCTCGTACACTCAAAGATGCCATGAATGATGCCATTCGCCACTGGGTGACAAATGCAAGAGATACTTTTTATATTATCGGAACAGTGGCAGGTCCACACCCCTACCCTATGATGGTTCGTGATTTTCAAGCGATTATTGGTTGGGAAGCACGCGCACAGATTTTAGAAAAAGAGCAGAGACTTCCAGACCATGTTATTGCATGTATTGGTGGTGGAAGCAATGCTATTGGGATGTTTCAACACTTTTTAGAAGATGAAGAAGTTGAGTGTATCGGCATTGAAGCAGGTGGGCTTGGAGTAGAAACTGACAAACATGGTTGCTCCCTTGATAAAGGTCGTCCAGGAGTACTCCATGGTCAAATGTCTTATCTTTTACAAGATGAAGATGGACAAATCTTAGAGGCACACTCTATCTCCGCAGGGCTAGACTACCCAGGCATTGGTCCTGAACATGCCTTTCATAAAGATAACAAAAGTGTCACTTATGACAATATCACAGATCAAGAAGCTTTAGATGCTTTTGTGTGGCTCTCTCGTAAAGAGGGAATTATTCCTGCGTTTGAATCATCACATGCAGTGGCATATCTCAAAAAACTTCCAAACATCAAAGATAAACTCATCATTGTCAATATCTCAGGACGTGGTGATAAAGATATGATTCAAGCAAAAGATATACTTCATTTTGACTGATCAAAAGATAATCTTTACCGATCTCGATGGGACACTTACCCTTCGAGATACTTACCATATTTTTATTTTTCACTATTTAACCCCCTCGCTTGTTTTCAAAAATGCTTTAGAATTAAGTAAAATTGGACTTGGCTATATTTTTGGAAAAATCTCAAAAGAACAGGTCAAACGCAGAACATTTAAAATGTTCTTCACCGGTTATGAAACAACACAAAATTTAGATGCTTTTGTAGAGAAAATTCCATGGAATAAACCTGTTCGTGAGATTGTTGATGCGAAAAAAAGAGAGGGCTACAAAGTGATTTTAGTGAGTGCTTCGCCTGATGTTTACCTCCCTGCAATCACAAAACATCTTGGATATGATGGATTTTTAGCAACAAAAACTCTACGAAATGATCAACAACTACAAGGCGAATTTGATGGAGCTGTATGTAATTTTGAAGAGAAAACAAAACGCATTGAAGAGTACCTCGCAGGAGAAAAACCCACACATACACTCTCTTTTGGAAATTCAAAAGGAGATTATCCTATGTTAGAGTTTTGTGATGAAGCCTACTTTGTTCAACAATCAACAATTAAAAAATTTAAAAGCTAGATAAAAATATGTTTAAAATTCCTATAGTATTGCTCAGTCTCTTCATAAGTATCCTCTTTTTTGGATGTTCTGCCCCGCTTCCTACTCCTGTTCAGATTAAAAAAATAGCTAAGAAAGTAAATTACCTACAAGATGTAAAACCTATTTTAGACAAACGCTGTGTTGTGTGTCACTCTTGTTATAATGCTCCATGTCAAGCAAAATACAGCTCTTTTGAAGGTATTGATCGTGGTGCAAGTAAATTAAAGGTTTATAACCCATTTCGCTTTAAAGCAATGCAACCAACACGACTTTTTATAGATGCTAAAAATACACAAGAGTGGCATCAAAAAAGTTTTTTCTCTTTAACAAAAAATTTTGATGCAAATACCAGTTATAATGATTCTATCATGATACACATGCTGCATGATAAAAAATTACATCCAAACATCATAGGATCATATAGACCAGAAACCGATAAGCTTATGTGTCCAAAAAATTTACAAGAAATGGGAAATTACTTAGAAGAAAAACCAAATCATGGTATGCCTTATGGTATGCCCGCAGTGAGTGATAAAGAGTACGATATACTCACACAATGGCTTGCTCAAGGGGCAAAAGGACCAACACCACAAGAACAAAAAAAACTCACAACCCCAAGTAAAGCAGCACAAATTGAAATCAAAAAATGGGAAAAATTTCTTAACTCTAAGGATGCAAAACACATCATGAGTGCACGCTATCTTTTTGAACATCTTTATTTGGCACATTGGCACTTTACAAATACAGAAAATCGAGAATTTTTTAGATTGGTTCGTTCACGTACACCAGCACCACAAGCTATTGATGAAATAGCTTCTGTCCGTCCTTTTGACAATCCTAATGTCGATAAGTTTTACTATAGACTCCAAAAAATCCATAGTACAATCGTCCACAAAACACATATGCTTCTTGAATTTAACGATACAAAATTGGCAAGATTTCAAGAACTTTTTATCCAAACAAAATGGTTGGAAAAACCGCATGTTATGAGTTATAATGCAAAAAACAACACAAATCCTTTTCTCGTCTTTTCGCAAATTCCTCCAAAAAGTCGCTATCAATTTTTACTCGATAATGCCAAATTTATTGTAATGACTTTTATTCGTGGTCCTGTCTGTCGGGGACAAATTGCACTCAATGTAATTCATGATCACTTTTGGATAATGTTCCAAGACCCAAATTTTGATGTGTCTGTACTATATCCGAAATTTTTGCTGCACCAAGCATCCAATCTTGCGATGCCTATTCAAACAACTACAGAAAAGTTATTGGCTGCTTTTAGTGACAAATACAGAATCAAATCAGCAAACTTTTTTAAAGCTAAAGAGGCTTTAATTCGTCAAGTATTCCCTCAGGGTCAAGGCTACGAAGCCATATGGAAAGGACATAATAAACTTGATACTCCTCTTTTAAGTATTTATAGACATTTTGATAGTGCTTCAGTACATAAAGGTGTTATTGGGAGACTTCCACGAACACTCTGGATGATAGACTACCCAGAATTTGAAAGAATATATTATTCTTTAGTTGCAGGATATGATGTCTTTGGAAATCTCTCTCATCAAACAAATATACGCAGATACATGGATCTTTTACGTATGGAAGGGGAGTTGAATTTTCTTAGTTTTATGCCAAAAAATAGACGCTTACAAATGTTTAAATCATGGTATTTACAAGACGATGATGTGCAAGATTTAGAGACATTAAGTATTTCAAAAAACAATCAAAGAATCGACTATAAAACCATATATCCAAAAAGTGAATTTATAGAGAATCTTGTGAAACATCATATTTTAAAAAGTACGCAAATAAACTTTGACACTTTAAATTATTATAATGAGTACCAACTCCCTCCATCTATGCCATCTGCACTACAAACAGCAGATGAAATAAAACAAGCAGCAAAATCACTCACAGCACCAGGAACAAGTTTTATTCGGTTTGTTACAGATCATGATGTCAATACTCTTAGTGTAAGGATTATTTTAAAGAATAAAAAAAGTAAAGTCTTCACACTTGTTATCAATAGATGGCATGATAATGTTAATTCAATTTTTAGAGAAGAAAGTACACTCAATCCTGGTTTGGATACATTAGATTTTATTGAAGGTTCTGTTGGCTCCTACCCTAATGCTTTTTTGGTAGTAAAGACTCAAGATCTTAGCGATTTTTTTGATATTCTTCAAAACTTTAATGGAGACGAGTATTATAAAAAAAGGTTACAAAAGTATTGGATAGGAAGAGAGAATAAAAAGTTTTGGGAAACCTATGATTGGTTCCAAAACTATTTCAATCAAACAGCGCCAATCAAATCAGGTTTATATGATTTGAATCGCTACTATCATAACTAAATAAACTCCGTTGTAAGTGATGGTGGTCGAGCAATAATTGCACTATCCTCTTTTATGATGATAGGTCGTTCAATAAGCTTTGGATTGGCTACCATTGCCTCAATAAGTTTTGCATCGTCCTCTTCATTTTTTAAATCAAGCTCTTTATAAATTGCCTCTTTTGTTCGCATGATCTCTCTAGGACGCAGTGACATCTTTTTTAAAAGAGCTTCTAAATCTTCTTTCGATGGATTTTCATCCAAATACTTTACCACTTCAAATGCTTGCCCACTCTCTTCTAAAAGCTTGAGTGCTTCACGAGATTTTGAACATCTTGGATTGTGCCATATAGTTAATGTACTCATAATTTTCCTTATAATTTATAATTTTTTCGCATAGCGTGCAAAAAATCTTGCAGGGCTAATTCTATCACTTATCGCTTTACCTTGCAAGATATACTCTGTTAAAATTTTAGAGAGAAAAGGAGCCAAAACAAAACCATACCCTCCACTACCATTTATCATCGTAAGATTTGGGTAGTAATCATAGGCTTGAAAATCTGGTTTTTTTGTTTTAAATTGAATGGCACTGTTTTGAAGTGTCTCTTGAGACATCACAAGTCTGCCCACTAAAGGCATATAGTCAAAAGAACCAGAACGCAATCCCATATAATCTTTCTCTATTGTAATATTATCTAATTTTAAAGTTTGCGAGGCTTTTTCTAAAAGTTCTGTCCTCCCCTTTTGTATATCATAGATTTGTTTCGATGTCTGTGGATGGTAATTGACATCATGTGTTGCACCAATGGCAATTTTACCATTGTCACTTGCGGAGATGGAAACAAACTGATGTAAAGAGTGGCTATTTTGTGTGCTTGTTTTTACATCTATACGATGTCCCCAAATACCACGAAGCTTAATGTATGGCTCGTTGATGAGTTTTTTATAAGCACCCGTAGCAAGCACTACTTTTTTGGCTGCATACTCCTCATCTATCATCCAGTAATCATCTTGAAAAACAAGATTTTTCACTTCATACTGTTTAAAGTCTGCACTTTGAGCCATGGCTTGACACAGAAGTTCAGCATTTACTACACCTGCATGTATAGAGATAAACTCTTTTTCTTGTACCTCTTTTGTTAAGTTGCTTAAAAGGTCTTGTGGAGGAGTCAGGAGTTCAAGGAAACTTTTTTGCTTATAAATTTGTAAACTTTGTGCATCTGCTTCATCTTGTGCAATATGCAATAAGGGTGCATTTTTGATGAGATGAGGAAAATGTTTGTTGTAGTACTCCATGCTATAGACAAATGCATCATGCAGAAGTTCTTTTAACTCTCCTGCTTTTGAAAACTTAGGGGAGATAAAAGCTCCAGCAGCACCACTTCCACCACCTGCAATTTTTTGCATATCTAAAAGCAGAACTTTTTTACCTGCTTGTGTAAACTCATAGGCTACACTACAGCCATTGATTCCAGCCCCTATGATAGCAATGTCATACAAAGGCTAAACACTCACCTCTTTAATATCTGCAATTTTTAAAATACTTTTATAGATACTTGCTACTAAAGATTTACGGTTATTTTTCACTGCTTCATCTTCTGCATTTACCATTACATTTGTGAAAAAATCATCAAGTTGTGGTTTGAGTCCAAGCAGGGCATCCAGCTCTGCTTCAAAACTCTCATACTGCTTTTGCATGACTGTATTATATGCATCAAAAAGTGTTTTTTCTGCTTCCTCTTGCAGTAAATTTTCATCGACGATTAAATCTGCATTGAGATCAATATCTTTTGTAATGTTTGCAACGCGTTTAAAAGTAGAACTGACTTCATCAAAACCTTCTGAAGTCACGAGATTATTTAAAGCTTCTATTTTCTGTCCTAATGCAAGTAATTCTCTCTCCCCTGAAGCAAGAACTGCTTCTATAACAGATGGATTGACTTTATAGTAGCGTTTGAGACGTTCAAGAATGAAAGCTTCTAATTTTTTCAAATCGATTGCATCATAGTTTATAGCAAGTACTTGCATTGTTTTTACAATATCAAATGAAAAATTGTATTCATTGACAATTCTCATAATTCCATTGACTGCACGACGCAGAGCAAAAGGGTCACGAGAACCTGTTGGAATTTGATTGACACTAAAGAGTCCAAGTAGTGTATCGAGTTTGATACTCATCGCAACAATAGCACTCAATGGAGTTGATGGTAGAGCACTCTCTTCACCATCTGGAAGATACTGCTCAGTGATACATGTAGCCACAGCATCACTCTCACCCTGCTCTTTTGCATAGTAGCCACCCATCAGCCCTTGAAGTTCCGTAAATTCATATACCATTTCACTCATCAAGTCTGCTTTTGCTAAATTTATCCCACGGATCAGATCTTTTTTGTCAGCATCTATTTTATAGAGGTCAAAAAGAGTTTCAGCTATGATTGATTCACGTTTGATTTTATCGGCAATGCTTCCAAGTCCTTTAAAAAAGGCTACTTTTTCAAGTCCTTTGGTACTTAATCCATTTTTCAAGTCATTATCCCAAAAGAAGAGTCCATCTGCCAAACGCGGGCGAAGTACTCGCTCATTTCCTGCTATAACTTGCGAAAAATCATCTGTTAAAGCATTGGAGACAACGACAAATTTGTTAATGAGTTTGCCCTCTTTAAAAACAGGAAAATAACGTTGATGTTCTTTCATAGAAGTAATAATTACTTCAGGAGGTAATCGCAAAAATTCTTTATCAAAAGAGCCTAAAAGTGCTGTGGGGTTTTCAGTAATGGCAACAACTTCTTCAAAGAGTTCTGCATCTATTTCAATTTTGAGTCCATTTGCATCTTCTATAGCCTTAAAATCTGCTAGTATTTTTTCAGATCTTGCATCTGGAAAAAGAGTAACACCCCCAGCTTTGAGTACTTCAAAATAATCTTTTGCACCATTTATACTTACTCTCTCAAAGTTTGCAATGCGGTGTACAAAAGTACTTTTATGTGACTCTACACCAAAGAGAGTCATAGGAACAATGTTATCGTCTAAAAGAACATTCACCCAGCGAACAGGACGAATAAAACTCTCTTGCAAACTTCCCCAACGCATAGATTTTCCAAAATCCAAAGACTTTATCCATTGCTCTATAATCTCAGGTAAAAGTTCTATAGATTATTTTACT
>JALWON010000318.1 GCA_027083475.1 Sulfurimonas sp. | reverse complement strand
ACCGATTTTTTCAAGATTCAGGCCTTTTGTATTGGCTCTTCTGCCTGTTGCCACTACAATTTTATCTGCAGTAAATACCTTTTTACTTCCATTTACAAGAGAAACCACATCCACATGCCCCGTATTTTGAGAAATACTCTGCACCGCATTTCCTGTCACTATAGAGATGCCCTCTTCTTTAAAATATCTGCTCAACTCATCCGTAATATCACTCATCTGTGTTGAAAGAATCCTCTGTGAACGCTGTAAAATCGTTACTTTTGAACCCAGTCTTGAAAACATTTGTGCCACTTCCAAAGCTATATAGCTCCCGCCTAAAACAATAAGGGACTCCGGCAATTCTTCAAGTTCAAAAGCCTCTTTGTTTGTCAAATAATCCACCGTATTTAAGCCTTTTATATCAGCAATCATAGGTGAGGCACCGTTACATATAAGAATATGCGTCCCTTGAATAACTCTAGTGCCGACCTGCACACTCTTTACATCTACAAATGTAGCATATCCTTTTACAAGTTCAAAGTTTTGCATATCTTTTATGATGTTAATATACTTCTCTTCTCGCAGATTCTGCACAAGTTTTTCTTTTGATTCTATCAGGGCATGAAAATCATTCACTTTTGCACTTGATTTTACACCCTCAAAAGGATTATGATTTGCCTTATAAATAGTTTCTGCCGATCGAATAAGGTTTTTTGAAGGTACGCACCCGACATTTACGCACGTCCCGCCTATTGGCAAACCGTCGTTTATCATTGTTACTTTCACACCCAGTCGATTCGCTTCAATAGCCGCCGAAAAAGCAGCAGAACCCCCACCAAGTATAATCAAATGATTTTCATTCCCTAAGGTTTTCATTACAAACTCCTCTCATAAGTGCCTGATTTTACATCTTTTTTGTGTACACTTTGTGTAACACTCTCACAGAAGCTACACACTTTTTAGGTACACTTCAAATACTAAAAAAATAAAGGAAACAAAGATGAAACGGGTCGTATTAGGTATTATATTCTTCTCCAGCATTGCACAGGCTATAAGTTTGCATGAAATTATCGATACTTCTTTGGCTAAAAATCCCTCCCTTGAGTCCATAAATGAAAGAATTCAAGCGAATAAACACACCATAGAAGTTTCTGACCAATTTGAAAATCCTCAACTGCTCATTACAAAAAATACTCTAGGTACAGAACAGGCAATGAGCAAATCAGTATTGAGCGTACAACAAAAAATTCCTTTTTACAACAAAAGAGCAACAAACAAAAAAATTGCACTTGCTCAAGATGAAGTTTTAAGCGAAAAATTACAAGCTGCGAAAACAAAACTTGTTGAAAAAATCAAAAGTGAAGCATATACAATTTGGAAATTGGGTGAGCTTTATAAGATTATAGATGAGTATGTAACTCTTACAAAACAAAATGTAGACTTATATGAATCGTATACAAGCATTAATGAAAATCAACATATAGGCATTATGAAAGCAGAACTTTCTCTCTCAGACTTACAAATTCAAAAAAGTGCTTTACGTGCGAAAATAGCTTCCGCTTACGCAAGACTTTCTTATTTAGCAGCTTTTAAAGTCAAACATTTAGATATAAGTTTACAAATAGGTAAAAAACCAAATCTTGCACTCTTACAAAAAAACTTAATCAATAATCCGGACATTAAAATAAAAGAAAAAGAGCTACGTAAACAAAATGCAAAACTACAAATGGCAGATATCAACAACTACCCTGATTTTAATCTCATTGCAGGGTATAACTACAGAGAAAATTTTGACAACTATTTTACTTTTGGTCTTGGAATAAACCTACCAATATATGGTACAGAAGATTATAAAGAAGAAGAAGCCCGTGCTTTAGTTTTGTCTGCTGCAAGTCAAAAAGCAGACACACAAATATCTGTTAATGCAACACTGGCATCTTATTATGCACAAATGCTCTCTGCCTATGAAATATATCATATTGTCCAAGATGATGCACTGCCTCAGGTAGCACATATGTTTGAACTCTCCAGCTCTTCCATCTCAATAGGTTCAGATTTATTTAAATATATAGATGTGCTTTTCCAAAAGTTGGATTTGGAACAAAAAAGCATAAAAGCAGTCGCAAATTATAATTTAGCCGAGGCAAAAATTTCACAACTTCAAGGAGAAATACAATGAAAAATTTAAGATTTATACTACTTTTAACACCATTCATACTGTTTGCAAAAGGGCCAAGCGTTGAACAGCTTTTTTCAGTACAAACTGTTAAGGTAAAAAAAGAGAGTGCCAATCACAGTAAAAAAAACTACGGGTATGTCGTAGCTAACCAAGCAACAGTGTATGAAATCAGCCCACGATTTGGAGGCTATGTTGAAAAACTTTATGCTGATAAGATTTATAAATACGTAAAAAAAGGCGAGCCTTTAGCTGTTGTTTATTCTCCTGAAGTTTACAAAGCAAAAGAGGATTATATCAACTCATACAAATACACAAAAAATAGAACGAACAAAGGTATGCTTAAAAGTGCCAAGCTGAAATTATCTCTTTTGGATGTCGCTCCACAGGAAATAAATGAGGTGATAAAAATGAAAAAAGCTTCACCAAATACAACTATTTATGCTCCACAAAGCGGTTATATCTTTGTTAAAAACATCAATGACGGTTCAGCCTTTAACGCAAAAGCAAATCTTTTTGAAATAGTCAATCTTGATGATATTTGGGTGGAAGCTAGAATTTTTGAAGATGATATACCATGGATGAAAAAAGTCAACAATTTTATGGTAAGTTTTAAAACGACAAACAATGTTTACAAGGCAAAGGCAGAACTTTTATACCCAAAACTTAATCCTAAAGAAGCGACATTGACATTACGACTACATATAAAAAATTCCAGACATGAGTTATATCCGGGTATGTATGCGACTATACTTTCTCATGATAAAGCAAAAGAGTACTTAACCCTACCCCAAACGGCAGTTATACTCAAAGACGGAAAATATTATGCCTTTATTGTCGGTGAATTTGAAGGAGAGTACGACCCTGTAGCAGTCTCTGTAAAAATTCTTAATAATACGACCTATATCATCACAAGTGGATTAAAAGCTGGTGATACAGTAGTCAATAATGCTCTGTTTATGATGGACAGTGATGCACAAATCAATGGGCTTTACTAGGAATATATGATGATAGAAAAACTCATAGCATTTAGCATAAAAAATAAATTTTTAATATTGATGGCAGCACTCTTTCTTATCGCAGGGTCTATATGGAGTATGAAAAACACTCCTCTTGATGCATTGCCGGATTTATCTCCGCCACAAGTAATTGTACAAATAAACTGGTCGGGGCAATCCCCTGAAACTGTCGAAGAACAGGGAACATACCCTTTGGTTTCTCAATTTTTGGCGATAGCTGGTATTAGCACGGTTCGTGGATACTCTACATATGAGACAGGTCTTATTTATATTATATTTAAAGATGGTACTGATTTATACTGGGCAAGAAGTCGTGTACTTGAACAGTTGGCTTCTATTCAGTCAAGTCTGCCTAAAAATATGAATGTAACACTTGGGCCTGATGCAAGTGGTGTCGGCTGGGTATATGAATATGCACTCAGTTCAAAAACAAAAAATTTGGCACAGTTAAGAACTCTGCAAGATTATTATTATAAATATGCACTTATGGGCGTTGACGGTGTCAGTGAAGTCGCTTCTGTCGGTGGTTTTGTACCGACATATCAAGTGACAATAAATAATGACAACCTTGTAAAATATAATCTTGGCATCAAAGATGTAGCTGCTGTTTTAAAGAAAAACAATAATGATACCGGAGGCAGGATTGTAATAAAGAATGGTTTTGAATGGATGGTTCAGGCAAAAGGCTATGTAAAAAACCTAGATGACATCAGAAAACTCGTTGTGACGACAAGAGGTGGTGTGCCCATTACCCTTGGTCAACTTGGTAGAGTAGAACTCACGCCTGCAC